>CAZJOY010000020.1:0-34975 GCA_964547705.1 uncultured Methylobacter sp.
TTGCAGTGATTGGAAAGCCGGTTGCCAATTTGTGTTATGGAAACAAGTGTATGGCGTAGCGGTTACTCACGACATGGCCTGCCAGTTATTACAAAACGCTCGAACCTTACATGCTTTCGCGATCAAGCTAAATGATGAAGTCTTTAATGCTCAACTGACCCTCAATAAACAAGGCGAAACGGGCTATATCAAAGCCGAGTCGGTACAACGCTCAACCGTAAAGGAAGCGATTGCCGATTGCCCGCTGTGTAACGGCAAGATTGTTGAGACAGTAAAAGCTTACAGCTGTAGCGAATGGCGCAATGGATGTAAAATGGCGATCTGGAAGACCGTCGCGCATAAAAAAATCACCGTTGCTATGGCTAAAAAATTATTAAGCAAAGGAGAGACAGGAATGCTAAAAGGCTTTAAGTCCGCTAAAGGCGCTGAGTTTGAAGCTAATCTGAAACTGGTTGAAGGTAAAATTGAAATGGCTTTCGGTGAGCGCTAATTGAGTATTTCAGTTTTTCTGTTTTTGAACAACATCGTCATCAATATGGGCATATTTTCTCTCTTCCTGGTAGGAGAGGGACTATCTAAAAATCGAGTTTTAAAAGCCCAACAATACTAGGAATCCTGCATGGAAAAATCAATTACCGCCAGTGGCCCATTTTCCATGGGTTCGATCGGCGGTCTTACTTCCCTTTCTGCGAATAGCCTGTTCCCGATCGTCGGTATCGGGGCCTCGGCCGGCGGGCTGGAAGCGCTCGAACAATTCTTTAGCCATGTACCTGACAACATCGGTGCCGCTTTCGTCGTCATTCAGCATCTGGACCCTAACCACAAAGGCATGATGCCGGAATTAATGCAACGGATGACCTCGATGACGGTGCTGGAAGCCCAAAATCGCATGAAAATAAAGCGGGGTTGCGTTTACATAAATCCTCCCGGTAAAGAATTGTCTATCCTTCACGGTACGCTGTTTTTACTCGATTTAGCGGCATCGCGAGGACTTCGGCTGCCGATTGATGCTTTTTTTTTCAGTTTGGCCGAAGACCGCCGTAGTCAAAGCATCGGCATCCTGCTTTCAGGGATGGGATCCGACGGTACGCAGGGGCTGCGAGCCATTAAGGAAAAATCGGGCTTGGTCATGGTTCAGGATCCTGCCGAAGCCAAATCGGATAGTATGCCGCGTAGCGTTATTGACGCTGGATTGGCGGATATTATCTGTACGGCGGCAGAACTGCCTGCGCATCTGGTCAATTATCTTCAGCAAGCTCCCAAAAAGACTTTTGCCGGTTCAGGGCAAATATTGGAAGACAGTTCCTTGAGCTCTTTAGATAAAATTGCCGTTCTGCTACGGGTTCAAACCGGCAATGATTTTTCACTGTACAAAAAAAGTACCTTATACCGCCGTATTGAACGGCGCATGGCACTGCACCAGCTCGACCATATCGCCACTTACATCCGTTATTTGCGCGAGAACCCTCAAGAGCAGGAGTTATTATTCAAGGAACTGCTGATCGGCGTCACCAGCTTCTTTCGCAATCCGTCGACATGGGACACATTAAGAGATGACGCGATACCGGCGCTGATAGCCAATTACCCGGACGGCAAGACCATAAGAGTATGGGTGCCTGCCTGTTCTACCGGGGAGGAAGCTTATACGTTGGCAATTATTTTCATGGAAGCGATTGAGCAGGCAAAACCTGGCACGAACTATTCGTTGCAGATATTTGCTACTGACTTGGATGCTGACGCGATAGCTCATGCGCGCCAAGGATTTTACGCGCCCCACAGAGTTGCCGATGTTTCGCCGGAGCGTCTGAGCCGTTACTTTAACGAAGAAAACAACGGTTATCGAGTTAAAGATGAAATCTGCGAAATGATCATTTTCGCCCAGCAGAATGTCATTAATGACCCACCGTTTACCCGGCTGGACATAATAAGTTGTCGTAATTTGCTGATTTATTTTTCCGCCGATTTGCAAAAAAAAGTGTTGCCGTTATTTCACTATGCGCTAAATCCGCAAGGTTTGCTGTTATTAGGCTCTGCCGAGAGCATCGGCAATTTCGGCTGTCTGTTTACACCGGTGAGCGCTAAGGTGAGGCTCTACCGGCGTATCGACAATCCTTTGCCGAAACCTGAAGTAAACTTTCCTAATAGACATTTTATTTCTGCCCCCGCCGTTAGGCTGCCTGTTAACGATCCCAGTCTACCTGTTAATCTGCAACAACTGATGGACCAATTGCTGCTTGCTCAGTACACACCGGCAGCGATACTGGTTAACGCCGAGGGCGACATCCTTTATTTTAGCGGCCATACCGGTAAGTATCTGGAACCTTCTGTCGGTAAAGCCAACCTGAATGTCCATGCGATGGCGCGCGATGGCTTGCGCCAGGCACTGACAGGCTCGATTCGTTTGGCGTTGCAGCATAATACAGCGGTACACCTGGACGGTATCCAGATAATCGGCGAAAGCGGTCTGCACGCTGTTAATGTGACGGTGCAGGCTATCGACCAACTACAGGCATTGCGCGGTAACGTTATTATCGCGTTTGCCGACATCGCCACAACGCGAACCCGCAAACACAACGCCAAGCTCCCGCTTCCGGAGGCGCTGCAACAGGCCCAACTGGAAATACAAACTCTACGCGATGAAATACAGTTCTTGCAGGAAGAATTGAGGGCCAGCCGAGAGGAAAGCCAGTTTGCAAATCAGGAAATGCTGATTGCCAAGGAAGAAATGCAGTCGGTAAACGAGGAAATACTGACGGTGAATGGAGAACTGCAAGCCAAACTGGACTCGTTACAGTGGGTCAACAATGACATGCAGAACTTGCTTAACAGCACTGAAATTGCCACAGTGTTTCTGAATAACAAACTACATTTGCGCCGCTTTACGGCCCATACCACGCAGATTTTCAGGTTATTGCCTCAAGACGAAGGACGGCCGTTAACCGACATTACAACCGATCTGGACTACCCGCTATTACAGCAGGATGCAACCGAGGTGCTGCATAAGCTGGTGGTTTCGGACAAACAAATCCAAACTCACGACGGGCGCTGGTTTGATGTACGTATCATGCCTTATCGAACCATGGATAACATAATCGACGGCGTGGTGATTACGTTTGTTGATATCAGCCTTGCCAAAAACCTTGAGTTGGCATTGAATGAACACGCGATTGTGGCGATCACCGACCGGAAAGGCATCATTACCTATGTGAATGACAAATTTTGCACCATCTCCAAGTATTCGCGTGACGAGCTGCTTGGCCAGAACCACCGCCTGATCAATTCAGGACACCATGCTAAGGAATTTATGTCCAATTTATGGAGAACCATTGTTGGCGGACATACTTGGAAGGGTGAAATTTGTAATCGCGCCAAAGACGGCTCCCTGTATTGGGTCGATACCACTATTGTTCCTTTCCTTAATGCGAAAGGCGAGCCGTATCAGTATATTGCTATCCGTACAGTGATTACTCATTATAAAAAGGAACTTAGGTTGTTACGGCCGGAAAACCCGGATGCAAATCATAATTCAAATTCGGGGATTTATTTGTAACGCTCAATATCAGGTTGTAACTCTCAAGCAGAATGACAGTCTTAGGAATCATTTCGTAGTAGCTTTCGGAATCAGTTTATAATACCTTTTTACCGGTACCTAGATATTCATAATGCACAAAGAGAGACTGCGTGGCAAAAAAAATCAAGCAATTTGACACTGCTGGTCTGCGCCAGCGCGCCGAACAGCAGCTTATTCAACAGCATCCGATTCGATCCGGTCTTGAAGCGGACGCAAAAAAACTGCTGCACGAACTACAGGTTCACCGGATCGAATTGGAAATGCAGAATGAGGAATTGTTGATAGCGCAGACGGAAGCGGAAGCTAACCTGGAACGTTACACCGAACTCTATGACATGGCGCCGGTCGGTTATCTTACATTGGGGCGGGACGGCGTTATCCACCAGATCAATCTCAAAGCCGCCAGACAATTAGGCATATTTCGTGCGCAATTAAAACAGCAACGCTTTTCGGCCTTTATCAGCGTTGATTCTCTGCCGGTATTTAACGATTTTCTGGCTGGCTTGTTTGAAGGAATGACCACTCAACAATGTGAGCTGACTCTGCTTCCAGCCGATCATAGTCCAACGCTTATTGTACATATCGAAGCCATAGCCAGTGATGACGACCAGCTTTGCCGTCTGATACTGATCGATATTACCGAGCGTAAAGGCAATGAGGAGAAGTTGAAACTCGCGGATCTGGTTTATCAGGCGATAAGCGAGGCCATCATGGTGGCTGATGCTGATAACCGGATTGTTACCGTTAATCCCGCTTTTGCCGAACTAACCGGTTACACGTTGCAGGAGGCCATTGGCCAACCCACAGCGCTACTTAAATCCGGGCTACAAAACGAAGAGTTCTATCAATCCATGTGGAATGCATTAGAAACAATAGGGCATTGGCAAGGCGAAATATGGAATCGGCGCAAGAACGGCAACATTTACCTTGAATGGCTGATAATCAATACCGTCTATGACGAGCAACGTAAGATACGGTACCGGGTTGCGATGTTTTCGGACATCACCGATCAAAAGCAAGCTGAACAGACTATCTGGCAACAGGCCAATTTCGACTCATTGACCGGACTGCCGAACCGCCACATGTTTTACGAGCGTTTGGCGCAGGAAATGAAGAAATCCCGGCGAGTGAACCTGCCTTTGGCGCTACTGTTCCTCGACCTCGACCATTTCAAGGATGTCAATGATACGCTGGGACACGCTAAAGGCGATCTGCTGCTCAAGGAAATGGCGCAACGGCTGCTCAATTGCGTCCGTAGTACCGATACCGTTGCACGCCTGGGGGGCGATGAATTCACTATTATTCTGCCTGAATTACAAGAGCGAGACAGCATTGAACGTCTTACCCAGGATATCCTGTGTCGGCTTACCAAACCGTTCGAGTTAGCTGGCGAAATTGCTTATGTATCCGTCAGTATCGGGATTACCTTGTTTCCTGAAGATACCGATGACATCGACACGCTGATCAAAAATGCCGACCAAGCGATGTATGCGGCGAAAGATCAAGGCCGTAACTGTCGCCATTATTTCACCATCTCGATGCAGGAAGCCGCACTGTTTAGAATGCGGTTGATCAATGATCTGCGCTGTGCACTGTCCGAATCCCAGTTCTGGCTTGCTTACCAACCGATTGTAGAGTTAGGTACCGGTATTATTCATAAAGCAGAGGCGCTGATTCGCTGGCAGCATCCGACTCGCGGCTTGATCAACCCGGCTGAATTTATCCCGGTCGCAGAAGCAACCGGCATGATCATCGATATTGGTGAGTGGGTATTTCGCGAGGCCGCGAAACAAGCCGTGCAATGGCGTACGGAACACCATGACGATTTCCAGATCAGTATTAATAAATCGCCCATGCAATTCCAAAAAGATGGGGGGGAACATCTTGCCTGGTTCGACTATCTGAATGATCTTGGCCTGTCGGGACAAGGTATAGTCATAGAAATCACCGAGGGATTGCTAATGGATGCGGAACCCACCGTTACAGGTCAACTACTGGCTCTTCGCGATGCCGGTATTCAAGTATCGCTGGATGACTTCGGGACAGGTTATTCTTCATTATCGTATTTAAAGAAATTCGATATCGACTATATCAAGATCGACCAGTCATTCACTCGTAACCTTAATCCCAATGCCAATGACCTGGCTCTATGCGAAGCCATCATTGTGATGGCGCATAAATTGGGCATCAAGGTTATCGCAGAAGGCATAGAAACACAGGAACAGTGCGATTTGTTGATTGCCGCCGGATGCGATTATGGGCAAGGTTACCTGTTCTCAAGACCGGTGGCCGCTGAGGAATTTGATAAGCTGCTGGTTGCGGCCTGATCTGCATCGACGGCCGATTTATTCCGAATTCCCTGCTTTTAATCCATATTTATTGAGCTTATACCAAAGCGTGCGTTCGCTGATTTTTAGCAGGCGTGCCGCTTTGGCTTTATTGCCGGAGGATTGGGCAAGCGCTTTATTCAATAATCTTTTTTCCAGCTTTGCCACACCGGCTTCCAAATCCAGGTCTTCTTCATCATCGTCGACAGATGCCAAGTTTACCGAGGGGGCTTTTAACAGTATTTCCTGCGGCAAATGTCTGAGGCCAATTTCGCCGCCCTGGCTTAAAACCACGGCTCTTTCCATCATGTTTTCCAATTCGCGGACATTGCCCGGCCAGGCATAGGCCATTAATGCCTGAGCGACTTCATCCGGCAGGTTAAAGTCGCCTCCGCCCAGCGATTTTCGGTATTGCTTAATGAAATGACGCGCCAACAAAGGTATATCTTCTTGCCGTTCCCGTAAACCAGGCAACTGAATACCTAAGACGTTGATGCGATAGTAAAGATCTTCGCGCAAGCGCTGCTCTCGAACCGCACCGAGCGGGTCACGGTTGGTCGCGGCGATAATGCGGATATCGACTTCAATGCTGTGATTGCTGCCCAGTCGATCGATACGGCTTTCCTGAAGCACCCGCAGCAATTTGGCTTGAAGGGCAAGGGGCATTTCGGTAATTTCATCTAGAAACAACGTGCCTTGATGCGCCAATTCAAACTTGCCGACCCGGTCCTTGTGAGCACCGGTAAAAGCGCCGCGCACATAACCGAATAGCTCGCTTTCCAGGATCTCGGCAGGAATCGCGGCGCAATTGATCGGCACAAAGAGCCCGCTACGGCCCGAGTTGCTATGAATGGCGCGCGCGACCAATTCTTTTCCGGTTCCGGTTTCACCGATGATGAAAATGCTGGCCTTGCTAGGCCCGGCCTGGCGGATCAGTTCATAGGTTTTCTGCATGGCCGGGCATTGACCGATGAATTCGCCCCAGCCTTTGTTCATTTCGTCGCGCAGGAATTCATTTTCCTGGTGCACCCTACGGACATCAAGCGCGCGGCGAATCACCATTTCCACCTGTTCGACATCCAACGGCCGGATAATGAAGTCGAACGCGCCGAGTTTCATTGCCGCGACCGCATTCTCGACAGTGCCGTAAGCGGTCACGACAATCACCGGGAACGTATGGCCGTTGCAGCGTATCGCGGTTAATAACTCCAGTCCGCTCATGCCCGGCATATTCAGATCGGTGATTAATAAATCCATTGGAGTTTTGTGCAATATTTCCAGCGCCGATTTCCCATCGGGCGCGGAAAATACTTCGCAACCGAGTTTACGCAATAAAATTTCCAGTACGCGCCGGGCGTTGGGCTCATCGTCGACTACCAGGACACGAGATCCGTTCAGCATATTTTTTGTTCCTGATGAAAAGGTAAAAACAGTGTAAAACAGGCTCCGCCCAGGCCGCTTTTGTCCGCGGAAATACGCCCTCCGTGGACGGAAATAATTTGTTGGGTGACGGTTAAACCCAGGCCGATGCCGCCTTCCCGGGTGGTAAAAAACGGATCGAACAAGCGCGCGCAATTGTCCGCCGGGATGCCGGGGCCATTGTCTTCTATCGTGACTTTCACCGACTCGCTACCTGAACAATCGGTATGAACCCGTATCTGGCCGTTTGCCGGAATGATTTGAATCGCGTTCAGTATCAGGTTCAGGAAGACTTGGACTAATAACTCCTGGTCGCACTCGATAATCGCGGTATGTTCGGGCATTAACCAATCAACCTGTATCGATTTTTTTTGCGCCTGCGTGGCAAGCAGGTCGATGACGCGCGCGATGATTTTGTGCAGGTCTTGCGGCTGCATATTTGGCTGGCGCGGACGGGCGCAGTCCAGCAGTGTGCTGATCAAACGGTTCAGGCGGGTACTTTCATCGACAATCATTTGTGTCATTTCGCGGCCTTCCGGGCTTAGCGCTGTCTCCCATTGCAACATTTGCGCGGTGGTTTGCAATATGCCCAGCGGGGTGCGCACTTCATGAGCCATGATTGCTGCCATCTCGCCGACAACAGCCAATTTAGCGGCATGGATAACTTGCTGCCGGGAGCGCTCCAAATCCTCGATCAGTTGCCCAAAGGCCGAACTCAGTTCACGTACTTCCCGTGCGCCGGATACAGCGGGGCTGATGCAGTCCGATGACTTTTGGAAACACCGAACCCATTCTGTTAAATCCAGCAACGGCTTGGCGACGCGTCCCGCCACCCATTGCGCGACGCCGCTGGCGATCAATCCTGTCGTGATAAACGCGACAAAAAACAGCCACCACAATGCCCAAATGGGTTGAAATGCCTGTTGGGTAGACTGGATAACCAGTAATGACCAGCCCATATTTGCGTAGCTTTGATAACCTTTCGATACCGCATAGCCCACCAATACCGATGAATCGGTCAGCGGCTTGCCGGTATGAACGGCGATACCGTTGGCTTCTGCAAGTCTCCAGTTTGCAAAGGTATCGGTCAATAGCAGCTTTTGTTCGCGCGCTGTCGCGGAAGAGGCTATTGTCCGGCCATCGGCATCCAACAAAATGACAAAGCGCTCGCCTGAGTCGGAATGGCTGGCTTGATCGAACAACCTAAAAATTTGCCGAAGGTCAAATACGCCGTAAAGCTGGCCGATGTCGCCGGACGCATAGCTATCGTGCACCGGGGCGCGGATTAACAGGTCTGCCTGTTCATAAGGCGGTTGTAATTGCAAGGTTTCCAGGAAGACTTCACCTTGCGGCACTTGCGCATGTATCCAGTCTGCCGGCGGCTGAAAGACTTGCTTGATTAATGCCGGATCTCCGGCCGCGACAATCCGGTTGTCTTTATCCAGATAAAAAAGGTTGCGGTAAACTCCCGGATAACCGCGTTCCAATTCCCCTAAAAATTGCGCCAGCCGCTTGTCTATATCGCCGATGCGGCCTTCTTGAATAATATCCAGGTGGCTCCATGAATGAACATTCTGCAAGCGTTCAAAGATTAACATGTCGATTTGTTCCATCAACATGGCGGCGTCGTTTTTAAGGTTGCGTCCGATTTCCGCTTCCAGCGCAACCCGCGACGCATAAAAAGAAAGCCCGACTATGGGCACTGTGGCTAACAGCAACAGTAAAAGAAAAGAGATTAATAATATCCGGTGAATAGGCATAAATCATTATAAAGCTGAGTTGGGCAGCTTGTCTGCTCAAACGAAACTTATGCCCTTTGGGTATAAAGGCCGTTAGCCGTCCTACCAAATCAAACTAACCGGATATTAAAAAGCGCAGTCCACGAAAAACACGAAAAGCACGAAAAAGAGCCGGACATAGAGAACACGGATAGGGCGGATTTACACGAATTTTTAACCCAAACCAAGTTTAAATCCGTGATTATCCGTTAATCCGTGTTCCATTTCTCTATGTGCTGAATAGTTACGTTTTTTCGTGGCTTTCGTGCTTTTCGTGGACAGTCTGTAACTAACTAGAAACTTGCCAGCACATTCACCATTTTTTCCGTTGCCTGGTAATCCGTACTCGACCAAATCAATTTGCCGTTCGGCGATAAAATAGAAAAATACGGTAAGCCGATTTTTAACTGACGATGTTCCGGGTGATTACGGAATTTTTCGAATTCGGGTTCTTTGTCGACCAGTTTTACAGCCACGGCTTTTTCTTTTAATGCTTTGTTTAATTCAATGTTATTAGCCGCTTCGGACTTGAACGCGATGCAGTTGGCGCACCAGCTGGCGTAGAAATCGATGAAAATCGGTTTGCCGGTTTGTTGCGCCACTTTTTGGGCGGCATCGAAATTTCTGTACCATGAAATGCCGGCTTCTTCCTGAACTGCCAAATTTTCACTGTTTTGCTTGTTTTCTGCCGCCGCGTCATTGGCATGAGCCGTGGTAATGATCGGCGTTTGCCCCAAACCGGCGACGACCAGCCAAATGCCGATAATCAGCAACATGACTCCGCAAAAATGATGCATTTTCCGGTTCGGCTGTGCATCGGCAGGCAGCAGTGATAATACGTTGCAATGCACCACAGCAATCCATACGGCCACTATGCCCAAGGCCAACGACAGCGTGACGGCGGGCTCTACGCCTAATACGCCCATGCCTTTGGCAAAATAGACATAAGCAAAATATAAAATCATCAGGCCGAACGCATATTTGATTTTATTCATCCAGTAGCCGGATTTAGGCAGTTTTTTGAATTTGACTACGCTGATCATAAAAAAGGGCAGGCCGACACCCAAGCCGAAGCCGCTCATCATCAGGCTGCCTTGGGTCGAAATACGCAACTTATCCCAAAAAGTCAGGCTTTGACCGGTTAACGCCAGCGCGTTGGCTTTATCGGCGATCAGGTCGGCGACTTGCAGCAATAAGGCGAATACGATCGGACCGACGCACGGTGAAATAACCAAGCCAGCCACGGCGCCCATTAACCAGGTACCGGCTAAACCATTCACATGATAAGTCCGTTGTTCCAGCGTATGCACTTCATTTTGCATGAAAGCCAACTCATAAAAACCGAGCAGGGCGATCGCAAAAAAGCTAAAAAACAACGCGAAGCAGATATTAACCCAAGCCGATTGCATAAAGGTATTAAAGGCCCCTCCGGTCATCCCGGCAATCAATCCCAGCATCATGTAAGTGCCGACAATGCCGGTAATATAGGCCAGCGCATGCAGCTTTACTTTTTCAGTCACGCCATTGGCGCGATTGGCGATGAACATTGAGGTAATCGGCAGCATCGGGTAAACGCAAGGCGTCGCCACCGACAAAATGCCGGCAATCAACATCAGCCCGAATATGATGAAAGTGTTGTCCTGGTTATTTTTAAATAGCGACAACAAGCTATCGGTAATACTGGATGTGTCTAAAGGTTTATCAGCCCCCACCGTCGGCAACGTCAGCTCGATTTGCGCTGTTTGCGGACGAAAACAAACATGCGTTATGTCGTTGCATAGTTGATAAGTAACATCCAATGCGGCTGTATTGACGGTTAACGGTTCGTTGCCTGAAGGGCTAATCGTAAACTTGAAGTCGCCTTGATTTCTTAATACGACAGCTTTCGCTACCTCATCACGCTCCCCGGAAGGTTTTTGCAGATCGCTAAGGGTTAACCGGGACGCGGCCAATTTTCCTTTAGGATCGACTTCAATCGGGATATAAGCATTTTCATCGCCTTTATCGAGATAGGCATGATGATCTTTAGGCACGGTTAGCGTGAGTTTATACGCGGCAGGCCATTTTTCCGGAGTTAATAATGTAACGTTCGAACCCGCTTTAGGAATTTCAGCGTGAGCAATGACAATGCCGAACAGCCAAAGTAGTGTTATACCGGCAAGTTTTTTCATCATTTTTTTATTACCTGTTATTTATTGGAAATCAGCCTGTTTTGTTACCAGCTTATATCCGGACTGACTTTAAAATTTCAAATTAAACGAAGCGGTAACCATTGTGTAACTAAAACTGTCGAAACTACTCCTGTTATTACCGCCTAACTGATAGTCGGCGTTATGGTTATAGTATTCAAAACCGGTTTGGAATTTTAGTTGGCTGAAAGGTTTTATTTGGGTGATTTCCTTGCTCAATTTTAGCTCTCCTGAAAACGCCCCGAATCCCGCTAATCGATAGTCGCTGGAATAGGCCGTGTAATTTGCCGAGTTCCCGTCAAAGACCGCCTGATAAAAATCCGCTTTGTCCTGCGAATAATATCTAAATCGCGGAATTATTTGCCAATTATCGGCGATAGGTTGGTGCCAGCTGACCTCGAAGGTGTGAGAATTCACGCCCCAATCGTCGGTGGTGAAGCGGTAATCGAGATGCAACGCCGCGTTGTTAAATTGGCCGAAATGGCGGACATATTGATTCAGCCACGCCCATTGAAACTTTTGTTGCGGACGCTTATCTTGCTGAAAATCCGAGAAATTATTGCCGTCATAAAAGGCCACCCATTTATAAGGATCGGACAAGAAGCCGCTCTGGTAGCCGAAGGTCATATTGCTTTGCACTAAAGAATCCTTATCGATCACTTGCGCCAGGCCTAGTAAATATTGTTGGCTGGTTTTATGACTCTTAAAATCCCTATCCCGGCTATTCCAGGCTGAAGGCGACGGTGCGATTTCATCAAAGGCTGCTGAGGCGCCGAAATTCAGCGTGGTCAGTTTTTTATTCAAATCCAGGCTCATATTGGTATTGAAATAGCGGGACGTGTAATCGTGTTCCCTGGAAAAACCGCCGCCGGCATTGATAGATGCGGAATCAAGAAAATAGGTTAAACCGGAGCTGACTGCATCGCGTTGTTCGCAGATCGATTCACCGCATGAACTGGACGGTGACGCACCGCTGATCAGTTGTTGAATGCGGCCTTGTTCATCTTTGTAATTATAGACCGGTGAGGCCCCGGACACCATATCGCGGACTAAATTGACAGAGGCTGTTATGGACTTGCCGATAGGGGCGGCTAACGCGCCTTCAAAAATATCAACCTGCATGCGCTGGTTGCTTTCGGAATAATGACCATACTGAAAATCGGCGTTGTAGGTTTCTTCGACGCGTCCGGCCGTTGCTGCCGGCATCAGTCCCGGTAGCGCTAAGGCCGCACAGCTCAGGCGTGCGAGGGTGTTACTTATTTTCCGGTGTTTCATGGAGACTTGTTGTTCGCTTAAAAATTAAAATAGTTATTCGGTCGTTAAATGCGATGCAATGGAGCGAAGAATTATCAGTGTTCCGATTTTATAACTATTGAATAGTTACATACTTTGAACAGTCATATTTTCGGTTTTACAGGTACGGTACGCTGTGCGTACCTTTAGAAATCACCATAAAAATCAAGGTAAAAGTTACGCTCAGCACACCTTGAGGTGAATGACAAAACCGAAAACTTGACCGTTCAAAGTATAAATTTAAAGACAGGGGAGGTTAGTTGCAGCCGCAACCGCCTCCGCCGCCGCCATAACCGCCGCTCGCTGATTCTTTACTGAAAGCCGTGTGCTGGCGTAAGCCAAATTCCATCGTATCGGGCGTAAAAGACATTTGCCCGAGCGCCAGATTGCCGCGCTGCCTGGGCAATACTTCCGTGCAGGCCGTACAGCTTGCGACAAAGCCCAGTAATAGAAAAATTTTGATAACTTTCATAAAAGTAAGCTATTTAGCAGCCAGCAATTGAACAATTTTTTGCTCAAGTCCTTTAATGTCATCGCTGACAAAACCGTGATGAATATTGCGAATAACGCCCTGCTTATCGATAATGAACGACGTCGGCATCGATTCAACGACATATTTATCGGCCCATTCGCCATTGTGATCGTGCAAAACGGTAAATGTGACGGGGGTGTCTTTCAGGAACTTTTCGGCGTTGGCTTTATCTTCATCCAGGTTAATCGCAACGACTTCAAAGTTTTGATCCTTCAGTTTTTGATGCAGCTTGTTTAACAGCGGGAACGAAGTCCGGCAAGGCAAACACCATGACGCCCAAAAATCGACATAAATCACTTTGCCGCTGAATTGGTTCAGACCGGTGGGGTGATTTTGAAGTAAAGACGGCAAGGTAAACTGCGGTGCAGCTTCCCCGACTTCTGTGGCGTTAGCGTTAAAAGCGCTTATTAAAATTATCAGCGCAACCAAAAAGACTTTATTTTGCATATCTCGAATTCCCTCTAAATTTAAAGAGTCGACAACATAGCATGCTGACGACTCCGGTGTTGTAAAAACATCTTTTATGCTGAATTGGATCAGAAACCTGCCGCAAGCGCCTTGGCGAGCCAATCGGCCTGTGTGCCCAATGAAATAATCTGATTCTGTGAGGCTGAGCCCAGATAATAAACCGTTTCATTGGCGGTGGCGATATAAGCGTTAGTGGCCGAATAATAACGATAATAATAGCCGGAGAAGTTAGAGGATGCCGATCCAACCGGCGCTAAATATCCGGGATAAATCGATTCCAGATAAGCAAATATGCGGTCGGAGTCGCTCGCAACAGGCGTTACACAAACATTGCCTTGTAGCACTTGAGGCGAGGCGCAAGTAGCCTTTTTCGGCGTCAAATAGGCGTTTAGTCCGGCTTTTCCCGTCCGGCTGTTAAAGACGCCGCTGGTATGGCAAGAGGTGCACGCCGGTGCGTTGTAAGAATCCATATATTGCTGTGTGGCCTGAGCATTAGCCATGATGCCGGTTAACATTAAAGCAAAAATGTATTTGCTGATAAGAGTTTTGGTAAAAAATTTCATAGTCATTGACGCTCTTATAATTTATTAATCGTATTACACGCGTTGGCCTAAAACTCGGCAGAGGGGGCATCCGGATTGATTAGAGGCGAGTTCGGCGCCAACATCTTTTTTAGCGAGTTTATTGAATTTAAAACACTGTTTCATCCGCATTGCTTAATCATCGTGATCATGATCGCTGTCGTGATGATTGTCGTCGTGACCATTGCCGTGATCATCGTCATTTATGTTGCCGACGCCATAATTGGTAGAGCTCGCTCTAGTTGCTGCGGCGAGCCAATCGGCCATGGCGCCCAAGGAAACGATTTTGTTTTGTGAGGCAGGCCCCTGGTAATACACAGTATCGTTGGCCGTGGCAAGATAAGCGTTAGTGGCCGAATAATAACGGTAATAATAGCCGGAGGCGGTGGAGGAAGCCGCGTCTTTCGGTGTGAAGTATCCAGGATAAGATGCTTCCATATAGGCAAATATACGGTCGGAATCGCTCGTGGCAGACTCCGGCGACACGCAAACGTTGCCCTGTAACACTTGTGGGGAGGGGCAACTTGCAACGGGAGTGACGCAAACATTGCCTTGCAGTACTTGAGGCGCGGTGCAAGTAGGTGTTTTCGATGCCAAATAGGCGCTCAGTCCGGCTTTTCCCGTCCTGCTGTTAAAGATGCCGCTGGTATGGCAAGAGGTACAGGCCGGTGCGTTGTAATAATCCATATATTGTTGTGTAGCCTGAACATTGGGCGTCATGCCGATCAGCGTCAGCAAAATTAAAACAACATTAGGTTTGCTAATAACAACTGCTCGGGAAAATAGTTTCTTAGTCATGTTATTTCTCTCTGTTAACGGTTCTTTTAACTGACAATCGCTTTGTTTACATGAAAATCGCAGGCTTCGATTATTTCGATGCTACAACGGCTAATCGAAATAATATGAGTGAAATCAAGCCTGGCTGTTAAAAACAGGGAAGGGCATAAATGACAGTAAGGGGCGCAACAAACTATATTGGTAGGGATAGTTTCAACCGCTGCTGCAACATCATTTACGCCCTAGGCAGGACTATGCAAAAGCTACATTATTTGCAGTCAATCCTGAGACATCAACACCTACCAGCGTTATTGAGTTGCCGCCGCCAAGGTCAATGCTTAAATCGTTTCCTGAGATGTGGATATGGTGAAGAAGACTATTTATATCGCTAATGTCGGAGCCGTTAAGCCCACGATCAAGCTGGACTTTGTCGGTTGCCGCATGAAAGTTAAAGATCTGGTCATGACCGCTGCCGCTATGAACATCAAAAATATTATGAACGCCGTTTCCGCTGTTATTAGTAACGCTATTTATAATCGAAGCCACATCGGTCAATTTTTGATTCGACTTTACGGAGTTGACGATGTCTTGATGGTCAGACAAAAATTGGTCTAACTGGCTGGTTTTGCTGCCGCCGGCAACTAGAATGTCATCACCGTCACCGCCGTTAAGGTGATTTTCGCCTTCGTCGGCATGACCGCCGCCTATCAATATGTCGTCGCCGTCGCTGCCTTCCAGACGGTCGTTGCCGTTGCCGCCATCAAGGACATCATTAACGTTACCGCCATACAGTAAATCGTCGCTGTCACTCCCCTTAATTACGTTCCCGACTGTTTTATTGCCATGAATTTCACGATTTGTTGCCGATGTGTAATGGTATTCGTAACCTTCGGCGTCTTTATCGCCTTCTTCCTGTGTATGCTGCTCGGAAGATGCGTTGCTATCGTGACTTTCAAGTTCGTTTGAGCGGATTGTGCTGTTTCCGGTGGTGTTTGTGTTGTTTATAGGATGCGAATCGTCGATTGAACTTCCAAGCGGACTAATACCTTGAATGCCGGAATTTGTTGCCGACAAAGTGTGATTATCGGTTTCGTTATCATGAGTGTGTTGCGCAGAAGAGGCGTTGTCGTGGTTTTCAAGTTCATTTGAACTCATTGCGTTAACTCCAGTGGTATTTTGAAGAGAAGCCGCAATTATCTTTTCAAGTGAACCGTTGCCCTGAATGCCGGGGTTGGCTGTCGATAAATTATGATCATCGGATCCGTTTTCCTGTGTATGCTGTTCAGAAGAGCTGCCGTCGTGGTTTTCGTTCTCCTCTGTGTGGTGCTCGGAAGGTGTGTGGTTGTCATTTTCAAACTTATGTGAACTCATTTTGTTATCTCCAGTGTGATTTATATCGTTTCAGTAAAGCGGGATGTCGCTTGCTTGAAATTATATAAGGCACTATCCATGCCAATTTTTAATGCATTGATTATTATGGACTTTAATGGGGAGGTGCAGAAAAAATTAAGTACTTATTTTGCAGTTCACGCAAATAATGTCTGCAATTTTGGTATGAAAAGCAGCCGGCCAATGGACAGCGCGCTTATTTTTCAGCAGTTGGTGTGATCAATAGTAGGATTTTTACCCGGTTATCCACTTTTTGCTTGCGGACATAACCGATTGAACCTGTTGTCGATGCCACAAAACGAAGTATGGCTTCTTCGGACGCCATGACTTTAGGCGGAGTGATGCCGTTGAAATATTGGACATTCCAATAGTCTTCCTGTTCTTCCGGCAACATTGAGAAAAGCGTTAGCGAGAAACTGCGGCGTAATGGATCGGCGACCGGCAGGTTAAGAGGAACCCAGCGATTTCCTTCCAAGTCGATTTGACTTTTACGTTGGTAAATAAGCTTTAAGTTATCAAGCGACAGTGTGTCCAGCGAGCTGGTTGCAGCGGTTATGACTGCTAAAGGCTCGACAGCGCGTGCTGGAAAACCGGCAAGTAACAGGACGACAAGCAGAGGGTAAACTATACGCATCGTCTTAAAACAGTATCGCAAAGGACGCTGATAGACCGTCCGGGGCTAACAGTTCGTTATGCGTTCCCAGTCGATATTCCAATTTCCAGACCACAGGCGGTAAAGGTCTGTAGGCAAGCCCTAATACGCCAACTTGTCCGGTTTTATCCAGTGGTTGGTCAAAGAACTCGTAACGGCCCACGGCGAACCAATGTTGGCTAAAAAGAGGAATCACGCTTTGAGCAAAACCTTGCCAAGTGTTTTTTATATCGGCATGGTCGCTGGTGCGGTAAACGATCTCGCTGCTGAGTTCAAATTTTTGGTAAGACCACATTACATCCAGTCCGGCCAAATTGTGACGGGCAGGTTGCAGGTCATTCAGGGTGAAGTTGGCAAAAGAAGCGCCTATTTGCAGCGTGTCGTCCAGGTAGTAGCGCAAGTGAGCGCCCACAGCATCATCAAAAGGTTCTCTTGATTGGTGCGGGTCTAAGGCATCGGTGGCATCGCCGTATACACTATATTCGAGCTGACGGTTAGCCACTAAGACGGAGCCGTGCAGCATCAGCCCTGAAGCATGGGTCGAGAATGAATTTTCAGTCGCGACAGGGCGTGAGGTCGTCCAAACTAGCGGAGCGGCATGGATGACATTCCATTGACCGATAGGCGTCAGGAACTTACCGAGCCGTACCGTTAAATTGTTGTTGATCAGCGTGTCGAGGTAAAAGCGTTCAAATTCGAAATGGGCATACTGTGTTCCCAACGCTTCGTTCTCACCTCCACGCAGCACATCACCGCCTTCCAATTCCGAAAAAAAACGCAGTCGTGAGCCATTATCCCAAGTAATGAACATACTGAGATCGGTGACTTCGAAATAAAATGGCGCGGCACGGGGTACATCTATTTTCGCGTTGGCATAACCGCCGATACGGAGTCCGGTTTCGCCGACAGCATAACCGCTACCTAGCCGATAAGCGCTATCGGCATCATCGGCCGCTACAGATGTCGATGCTATCGATATGGCAATCGCAAGAAGCTTAAAAAGACTGAAAACGCGCATAGATTAAGAAGCTGTTGAAAGAAGACTCTTTGCTGGGTAAGTGTCGGGTTAAAGACGTAATGAGGTCTTCTAAGAGTGCTTAAAATTTCAAATATATCCATATCGGTTAAGACGATTCTCTAAAAACGCGATCAAGAATAAAAAGAGTCGCCTACGTAAGAATGCTAGAGTTTGAGCGATAAGGAGGGGAATTGCAAATATCAATACGCAACTCTGTCCAAGAGTCGACATCCAGGAAATAAAGATAAATCCCGAAAACGTTGCGAGTCGGACCTTCCAGGTTTTACGACTGCCATGGATGGCGGCCGAGACTGCTCCCGGCAGTCCTCGGCATTTCCTCCATCCATGGAGGTCAGAAGTGCTGGAGCCGCCGGGAGCGGCTCCAGTAAAAACCTGGACGGTCTACATACTAAAAAACAGGACTCCAGCTTGGGAGCGCCCAGGAGCGGAAACTAGCCCATAACCACCAGCACTTGATGACGCTGCCCGTCCTGAACCAGCGGGATACTATCGTTCTCCGGTTGCAGCACGCCGTCCAATTCAACGGATTTCACGCCTTTCGATATTCCATCAGGATTATTGACGATAATTTCATAGCAAGTCGCTTCATGTTGGTAAGTGATGCTGTAGCTGCGCCATTCGCGCGGAATACAAGAATTGAAATACATTTTGCCGGCGCGGATATTCAGGCCCAGCATCCATTCCAGACCCGCACGGTAAAACCATCCCGCCGCGCCGGTGTACCACGTCCAGCCGCCGCGCCGTACGTGGGGCGGCACGGCATAAATATCGGCCGCTATCGCATACGGTTCGACTTTATAAGCATAGACTCCGGTCCGGTTAGCGGTGCGATTAATCGGATTCAGCATATGCAGCAGTTCCGCCGCCTGATCGCCGTCGCCGAGCATCGCGTAAGCAATAACGCACCAGACCGAGGCATGGGTATATTGTCCGCCGTTTTCCCGCACGCCGGGCAAATAGCCTTTGATATAACCGGGGTCCAACGGTGTTTTATCGAAGGGTGGTGTAAACAACAACATCAAACCATCCCCGTATTGGATCAGGTATTCCCTGACCGAATTCATTGCCAGCCGCGCCCGCTCCGGGTCGGCAGCGCCGGAAATGACGCTCCAGCTTTGGGCCAATGAGTCGATGCGGCATTCGGTGTTCGACGCAGAACCGAGCGGCGTGCCGTCGTCGAAATACGCGCGCCGGTACCAGGACACATCCCAGCCTTCCGCTTCTACGGCCGCTTGCAGCTTGGCGGCGTGTTCGCGCCAACGCAAAGCTCGCTCGACGTCGCCGCGCGCTTCGGCCAGACCGGCAAATTCGGACAATGTCGCAATCAGGAACCAGGCCAGCCAGACGCTCTCTCCCTTGCCTTGATGCCCGACCCGGTTCATGCCGTCGTTCCAGTCGCCGCAACCCATCAGCGGCAGGCCATGCGCGCCGGTTTTTAAACTCGAATCGAGCGTTCGCGCGCAGTGTTCAAACAGGCTGGCTTGCTGCCCGGATGGAGCCGGCTCAAAGTAAGCGTCTTCCTGCTCCTGGGTGAGGAGCTGCCCTTCAATGAACGGCAGTATCTCGTCGAGTACGGCGTTATCGCCGCTAACCTTGACATAGTGAGCCGCCACATACGGCAGCCAGATCAAGTCATCCGAAAAATGAGTACGCACGCCGCGATTGGAAGGGGGATGCCACCAATGCTGCACATCGCCTTCGACAAATTGATGCGCCGCCGCGCGGACCAAATGAGCGCGGACCAGATCGGGACGGGCCACTGCAAGCGCCATGCTGTCTTGTAATTGATCGCGAAAACCGAAAGCACCTCCGGCCTGGTAAAAAGCGGCCCGCGCCCACATCCGGCAACTTAAGGTTTGATACAGCAGCCAACCGTTCAACATCAAATCCAACGCTCTGTCCGGGGTTTTGACCTGGGTTTTTCCGAGTGTCTGCGACCATGAGTGTTTCACGGCGGCAAAGATTTTTGGTATATCCGCATCCCGGTAACGCTTGACCAATTCGGCCGCATGATCGCGATCGCTGCCTTGCCCCAGCAGGAAAATAATCTCGATGCTTTCATTGGCGGCCAGTTCTATCGGCGTTGTCAAAACGGCGCAGGGGTCAAGCTCTGCACCGACACGATTTTTAAGGGCTTTGGATTGACGCAAGGCCAACGGTGCATCCAGCGTGCCGTTACGGCCGATAAACTCAGTCCTGTTGCAGGTCCAGGCGGTTTGCCTGCCGGCCATATCGACGAAAGCAATACGTTGGCCAAAATCCGCGTCCAGCCGGTTATAGGCAAACAGCGCTCCAGTCTGTTGATCCAACTCGCTGACAATATAAGGCGCGGTAGCGGTACGCGACGCGCCGAGCACCCATTCAACATAGCCGGTTACCGTTAGTTTACGGTGGCGGCCGGACGTGTTTGTTAACGTTAACGATGAAATTTTTACAGGATCGTCCTGGCTCACAAACTGCAACAGCTCGCTGTGAATGCCGTGGGAAACATGCTCGAAACGGCTGTAGCCGTGGCCGTGGCGAATAATATAGGTGGCCTTGTCCACCCGGATCGGCAGTGCGGTCGGCGTCCACAAATCGCCGGTTTCGACGTCCTGCAAATAGAATATTTCGCCGGGAGTATCGCGGACCGGATCGTTCGACCACGGCGTCAGTTGGTTCAAACGGCTGTTAAGGCTCCAGGTATAACCGCTGCCGAGCTCCGATACGGTAAAACCGAATTCGGCATTGGCGATTACGTTAATCCAGGGGGCGGGCGTAGATTGCCCCTTGTCCAGCACGATCGCATATTCGCGCCCGTCGTCGACAAATCCGCCCAGTCCGTTGAAATATTCAAGACCGGTCGGAAGGATTGATTGCTCTTTGTCTTCGATAGCCGGCGCGGGCAGGGCTTTAGGCGGTATAAACTTCGGTATCGGCTTGGGATGACGCATCAATTGCTCGGCCAACGTGCCGCGATTACTCAACAGCACCACGCGCGCTGTCGCTTGCAATAATACACATTCTTCTTCGCTAATCTGATCGGCGCGTAACGCAAAAACTTCGCCCTGTTCGCCATACTCATGGAGTGTCGAAAAGGTTTTATTTTCGCGCACCATGTTGTCTACCATGGTCTGTAATTCATTGGCATAGGTGATTTCTTTTTCATTCAGGATCACTAAATCGACCGATAGACGCTTCATGCGCCAATATTCATGGGCGCGCAATAGCTGGTCGACGATAGCCCTGTCTTCTGTCGATGCGACGCGCAGTAACACAATCGGACGGTCGCCGGAAACGCTAAACCGCCATAAGCCGGTAACGTTTAATTGGTTCAGATGCACAAGCCTGGCATCGGCGCGCAGCGAAGGATCGGCATACAGCAAGCGATTAGCCAAGGCCTGGAATAATTGGGCTTCATCGGACTTGATGCGCAGGTGGCGCAATTGGATATGCGCATGCGTCCAGGCCAGATCGGAAACCCGGTCGAAAGTCGCCGCGTTGTGATACTTGTCGGCCAGATCTTCAACGGCTTGGCGCGATGGAGCGACCAAGGTCGTAAAGGTCAGGTGCACGGTCGAGCCCGGTTCGACGCTGACCTGCGTCCGCAGGCTGAAGATCGGGTCAAGCACCGCGCCGACTGTATTGCTAAGCGGGCGTCCATCGGTTACTGCGGCGGGGGCTCGCAATGTTTGCCCCCGGCCTACAAAGCGCACCCGGTCGGTTTCATACTGAAGCCCGGCGCAAACAGTGCTGCACGCCAGCACATGAGCAGCCCAAATTCGCGGCTCATGCTCCGACCGGGGCCGCCGCTGTGCGATTAACGCACAGGTTTGCGGCAGGTATTCGGTTTGTATGAACAAATTTGAGAACGCCGGATGCGCAAGGTCGGCCATCGGCGCCGCCAGCACAATTTCAGAATATGAAGTCAGCTCTATTTCCTGGGTATGCGTGCCGTTATTGATTAAACTCAAGTGCCTGATTTCGGCATTATCCTCAGGCGATACAATGATCTCCAAACGGCTGGTTATGGCGCCGTCTTCTCGGGAGATGCGCACCCGGTCCTCGAGAAAAACCACATCGTATTCATCCGGCAACGCCGCGGTCGGCTGGTACCCGGCAGACCAGATTTTGCCGCTAGTCAAGCTGCGCAAATAAAGATAACTGCCCCAGCAATCGCAGGTCACATCTTCACGCCAGCGGGTGACGGCCAGCTTTTCGCAAACGCTGTAACCCGATCCGGCGGCGGTGATCATCACGCCGTAACGGCCGTTGGAAAGCAAATGCGCCGACGGCACCGGCGACATCGGTGAAATGGTACGGCGCATCGGCGGCTGGATGATTTCTTTAACTTCGGCTTCGGCCTCGGCTTGGGTGAAGTCGGGAATGCCCCGGTCAAGACCGTGCGGAACCCGTTCCTGCAACAGCAATTCAGCGCCCTGGATCATCGGCACGCGATGGAAACGGCGGCGCATCACTTCATTGAGTACAACATTGGTCAAAGACACCAATGACATGCCTTGATGATGAGCCATATAGCAGCGCACAAACGCGACCTTCTGGTTTTCCGTCAGTCGCGACGGCGTGAAATCGAGCGCTTCGAAGAAACCGTACTGCCCTAAAGCGCCAAGTTTTTCCAGATGTTTGAAGTTTTCCACGGCGGCATGAGCGTGGTACATCGCCGCCAGGGCCGTGGCATATGGTGCAATGACCAGATCGTAGGCGAGCCCGCGCTTCATGCCCAAACCGGGCACGCCGAAAGCGGAATATTGATAAGTGAACCATCGATCGCGGCCGTTAAACGCCGATTCGGAAACGCCCCACGGTACGCTGCGTTGTTGGCCGTATTCGATCTGGCCTTGCACAACCAGGCGGCAGGTTTGATCCAGCAGGCTGTAGCGCGGCGTATAGGTCACCAATGACGGCATCAGGTATTCGAACATCGAACCGGACCAGGACAACAATACCGTGCCGCTGGTCGTGCGCGTCACCCGGCGGCCCAAATGAAACCAGTGCGCGCTCGGCACTTCGCGTTTGGCGATAGCAATCAAGCTGGTCAGCCGGGCTTCCGAAGCGAGCAGGTCGTAATAACTGTCGTCGATAACGCCTTTTTCAACACGGTAGCCGAGCGAAAACAAGTGCCGCTTATCGTCATACAGAAAGCGAAAATCCATCTCGAAGAAGAGTTGTTCCGACAGTTCGGCCAACGCATTGATCCGCTGAGTCAACACTTTCCAGCGTTCAGCTTCCGTTTGCTGATGGTTATCAAATGAAAATCCGAAATGTATCGATGTGCTGAAATTTTCCAAGTCGCGCTGGTGAGAGTAGATGTCGTCGTGCAGCAACGTAGCCCATGCCAGCATTTCGCTGCTATCGATCAGTTCGCCCCGTTCGGCCGCGTAAGCACGCGCCAGATCGAACAGGTTATCGGCACAAGGCCTTATCAACCGCCACAGCCGCGTGCATTCTTCGGGACTGGCGGGGGTGCAGGCCAACAAAGCGCCCAGTTTATCGCTTTTCTTTTGCAGTTCTTCCAGCGTCACCATCTGCACGCGCTGGTCATCCTTGATTTTGGCAAGTTCGGATACGAACAGCCTGTAACTATCGAAAAGGCCCTCCAACAGCGATGAAAACGCCTGCGGCTGTTGTATTAAATCTCGACAACCTTGGGCAACGACCAGTAAATGAGCGGCCAAGTTGCCGCTATCGACGGTCGATACATATTTGGGTTCCAGCGCATGCAGCGTAAGAGTGTCGTACCAGTTATAAAAGTGACCGTGCAATCTCGGCATCTTGTTCAGCGTATGCAAGGTGGCTTCCAATCGGTCAACGGTGTCGGTGATCCCGATCCAGCCAAGATCGTGCGCGGCCAGCGTCGATAATAAATACAACCCGAAATTGGTCGGCGAACTGCGATGAGCAATTTCGGGATTAGGATCTTCCTGGAAATTATCCGGAGGCAGGTAATTTTCCTGCTCGGTGACAAAGCGGGTAAAGAACCGCCAAGTGCGTCTGGCGACTTGCCGTAGCGCCAGGGCATCTTCGGTTGATAGTAATTCGCCCGGATCCGGTCTCGGCGGCAAACTCAGGATATGGCCAATGACCGGCGACAGCAGCCATAACAGCAGGAACGGCGCGGCAATTTCAAGCGCAGCGGGATTGAACAACAGCACGATCGCACCGGCGGCAATGACCACCATCATGACCTTGCCGAGCGGCCTGACCAGGTCTTTCATCGTGTGTCCGGCAGTTGTCTTTGCCTGCAACGCCGTGACCCAATTCAGCAATTTCCGCCGGGTGATGTACAGCCGCACCAGCGTGCTGACGATCGCATCCGTCATCAGCAAAGCCTGCTGCACCAGCTGCGTCAGCGTAACTAGGCTATTGCTTAAAGCCAACATGATATTCTCGGCGGTGGCGCGAAATTGCTTACCTAATGAGACATCGGTACGTATCCGCATGCCGCCGATCATTACTTCGAAGATCGGGAAAGACAGCGCTATTAATACCATCGCCATCATTGTCTCAAGCGGTGCGTCCGGAATAGCCCAAGCGGCCAACAGCGTAAGCAAGGCGCCCGGCGCCGACAGCGTCCGGCGTAAATTATCCAGCATTTTCCAGCGTCCGATCAGCGGCATGTCCTTACCGCGCGGACCGAAAATCCACGGTAACAACTGCCAATCGCCTCGCGCCCAGCGGTGCGAGCGGGATGCGGCAACTTCGGTATGGGAGGGGAATTCTTCAAACAACTCAATATCGCTGACAAACGCACAGCGGGCGAATACACTTTCGAATAAGTCATGGCTGAGCATCGCGTTTTCAGGCGTGCGTCCGGCCAGCGCGGCTTCAAAGGCATCGACTTCATACAAACCCTTGCCGCTGTAGGTGCCAAGCCCGAACAGGTCTTGATACACTTCGGACACGGAGGTCGAATAAGCGTCCACGCCGCACGCGCCGGAGAAAATCCGGTGGAACAATGAATTTTCCCGCCGTTGCGGCAGAGTCGGCGTCACTCTCGGTTGGAGAATGCTGTAACCGCTGACGACATAGCGCTTGACCGGGTCCAAAACCGGCCAATTGAGCGGATGTGCGGCAGTACCGACCAATTGCCGCAACGCGCCTATCGGCAATTTGGTGTCGGAATCCAGCGTAATCACATAACGGACACCGGTTGGGGCAATAGCTGGCTGCCCGTTAACCGGCACAAATGAAGTGTCGCTTGCTCCGCGCAACAGCCGGTTAAACTCATGCAGCTTGCCGCGTTTACGCTCCCAGCCCATCCACTGGTTTTCACTGGGATTCCAGCAGCGCTTGCGGTGAAACAGGAAAAAACGCTGTTTCCCGTATTTTTCGTTAAGCGCTTCTATGCCGTTAACGGCGACGCTTAACAATAAATCATCTTCAGGCAGCGTTTCATGATCGGCATCAACCCAGTCGGACAACAGCGCAAAATGAACATCGTTGACCGGGTTGGACAAATATTGAACCTCCAGTTCGTCGATTTGCCTCTTTACCTCGTATTCGCCGATAAACATCGTCGGCACTACGACAAAGGTGCTCAGTGAATCGGGAATGCCGTCCTTCAGTTCCAGCCTGGGCAAATGGCGCGGCGGCACCGCGCTAATGATGAATCGGTTGACCAATGCGGTGGTAATATCCGAAGCCGGAAATAAAGCAAACAGCGCAATCAGTGTAATCTGCAAGCCGCCTAGTCCGGCCTGGAAGGCCGCATCCACCGGCAGCGACAGCAGCAATAACGTACCGATGCCGATACTGGCCAAATAAGCAAACGCCGCATGGGCGACATAAGCGCGCAATAGCGTTTGGGCGAAGGTGGGCTTAAAGCCGACTTCCTGCTCGAACTCGCTTCGGCCGGCGCCGATCAGGTAATAACCGGGCTCTTGTTGCTGTAGGCTGGTATCGGGATTTTTAGCGACGCGGTCAATCTTGTCGATGACTTTATGGGCGATTTCCACTTCGGAATATGGCGAACGTTTGGCAAGATCTTCAATCGCATGGCGGTAGCGGTCGCGGGTCAGAAAATCCATTGCGCAGTAAGTGGGATGAATGCGCAGATAGTTATCGACCAGGCTCGAGTCTTCGACAAACTGCGGCCAGTCGAATGCCGATATGGCGCGCATGCTGGTAATGATATTGCGAACGGTCAAGTTGGCGGCGATCTGGGCGGCGTGCTCACGGTGGACGATTTCATCCAGCGTGATGCCTTGTTCATCCAGCCAGTCATTAAGAAAATCAAGAGCAGGCGCGGGGCCCGGATGCGGCTCATGCAAACGTTGCACGAGCTGAACCGCAAAAGCTTGACGGAAAGGCGGGGTGGGCAAAAAAACGGCGGTTTGGTCGGAAAGATCGAGTTTGTCGGATTGATCGATAAATTCATCGGCCAGCCGCCGCCCGACTTGTGAACGCATGACTTTTAATGCCAGCCGACGCAAATTCTCGATCAATACGATGCGCAATGTGATCGGTATCGCCCAAAGTTCGCCAATAGTGAGCGGTTGAATTTCTTGGTAAGCGCGCATGAAAAGAGCCAGCTGTTCCGCGGAAAAGCGGCTATCGGTATGAGCTGCCAAGGCCCAGGCAATGCCGTAAACGCGCGGATAGCCGGCAAGAAAGCCGTTGATTAATTTGGGCAGTTGCCGGTAAAACTTTTCCGGCAGGTAGACGTTGATGTCATTGATCTGCTCTTCGATGACATGAAAATTGTCGAGCATCCATTCGGCAGCCGGGGTAATGGCTCGATGCTCCCGAGAGGCCTTGCCGATTGCTTTGTAGGCTTCAAACAACAGCCTGGAGTTCTCGCGAACCCGCGGCATCAATTTGGTTCCTTCGGGAATAATGCGGGTTTTTTGTTCCTTCGCCAGACTGGCCGCATGCTGTGCCAGTCTTTCATCGCTAAATAATTCAAAACGAATAGGTTCGTCTTCGCCGCCAGGATCGGCAAGCCTGACTTTTCGCCTGTGTTCCCTTAATTTCATTATCATCTGTATTCCTCCGTTGGGGCTACCGCTAGGCAAAGTAGGTATTTACAGGTCATTTTGACAACCCGGTTTTATACTTTGAACGGTCAAGTTTTCGGTTTTGTAATTCACCGCAGGGTGCGCTGTGCGTGCCTTGTTCATTGATTTTTAAGGGCTTATGAAGGTACATGCAGCGTACTGCCTGGAAAATATGACTGCTTAAAATATACAAATGTAATCCGGTTTTATTTGTGACACAGCGGGTCATGAACAGCCTTCCGTGAAGCCAATATGTTCGTGCCGAGGATATCGCTGTCTGAACATCGACAGACTAGAGAACTCAATGATTTGAATCAATAAGTGGTATTACCCATCAGGCGGGTTTTGCGAGGTCGTGGAAGTCTTAGATATTTAAAATAGCGATCATCGCAACCGGAGCGATGGCATCGAAAATAGCCATGAGGAAAAGATTGCAGCCAGTCGTCTACGCTACGTTGGAATAATTTAATTCCAGTTCGGCGATAGCACCAGTTTCTTCAGTATTTTTAATGTTATTGAGTTTTTCACAGCGTTATTTAGAGAATGATTTATGAATGAACCACAGCTGACCGAAGCCGCGAAAGCGGGTGATATTCATTGGAAAGAAGCTTTAGTTAAAACTGGCGAGGATTTGGAGCAAAAAGATAATTATGGCTGGACGGCATTGAATTGGGCTGCCGATTGCAGTCGCTACAGGACTGCAATTCAACAGACGGCTTATGCAAAGAGAGTAGGGCAGATATGTTAAACAAACCATACAGTTTTTATGGCGGCGATGAAGATACGCTGATTGACAACGCTTCATCATTGGCTGAAATATTACAGTTGCGGGCGGAACGGCAAGCGCATCGCACCGCCTATACATTCCTGGAAAACGGCGAACGGCCGCTTAAATCGCTGACTTACGGCGAGCTGGATTTACAAGCCAGACAACTGGCCGTGCAGTTACAGGCGTCAGGCTTGCAGGGCAAGCGTGCTATTTTGCTGTATCCGCCGGAATTGGACTACATCGTGGCCTTTTTCGCCTGTCTTTACGCCGGTACCGTTGCAGTGCCTGCATATCCTCCGACTAATGGCCGGCACATGCCGCGTTTGCAGGCGATCATCGATGACAGTCAAGCGGCGGCGATACTCAGTACGCAGAATGTTGCCAAGGCAGTACGCCAACTTGCAGTCGGCAGTGCCGATTTGTTAGATAAAAACTGGTTGATGACCGACAAACCTGCCGCCGTCGATGTCGATGCAGGGTGTTTGCCGGCATTGCACGCCCACGATGCGGCTTTTTTGCAATACACCTCGGGCTCCACCGGCAACGCCAAAGGCGTGATAATTAGCCACGATAATCTGATGGCCAATCAGCGGCTGATCAAACGGCGCTTCGGCCACAATGCCGATTCAACGGTGGTTGGCTGGCTGCCGCTCTACCATGACATGGGCTTGATCGGCAACGTCATGCAGCCCTTATATTGCGGGGCCAGCGCTATTTTGATGTCGCCGATGGCATTTTTGGAAAAACCTGTCCGATGGTTGCAAGCTATCGGCAATTATCGCGCTCATACCAGCGGCGGGCCGAATTTTGCGTTTGAGCTGTGTGCGCGAAAAATTTCCGCCGAAGAAAAATCCGGGCTTGATCTTAGCGGTTGGCAGCTGGCTTTCAACGGTGCAGAACCGGTTAACCCCGGCACCCTGGATCGTTTTAGCGCCGCGTTCGCAGAATGCGGATTTAGCCGAAAAGCGTTTTATCCCTGTTACGGCTTGGCCGAAGCAACCTTGTTGGCGACCGGAGCCGATAAAGATGCCGAACCTGCGGTGGCGGGTTTTCTCAAGGCCGGCCTGGAACAAGGCGAAGTGCGTCCGGCGCTGGATAACGATGATGCGATCCGCTATCTGGTCGGCTGCGGCAATATTGATGTTGACGCCGGGCAACGGATTCGCATTGTCGATCCCGAAACCGGCGTGCTATGCAGCGATGATCAAATCGGCGAGATTCAGCTTGGAGGCCCCAGCATCAGTCAGGGTTATTGGCAGAACCCGACGGCTACCGGGCAGGCTTTTATTAATGACGCCGGCAGTCAAAACCGCTGGCTGCGCACCGGCGATTTGGGTTTTATCGAAAGCGGCGAGTTGTTCGTTTCAGGACGCTTGAAAGACCTGATCATCATCCGCGGCCGCAACTATTATCCTCACGACCTGGAATATGCAGTTGAAGCCGCGACGGATGCGTTAAATCCGGGTTGTGCCGCAGCCTTTGCCGTAAGCGGGGACGACGGCGAAAAACTGATCGTGTTGGCAGAACTGAAACGCAAGCGCTTAAGACAGCCCGGCTATCGGACCGAGTTTGCCGCGATACGCACGCGCTTGGTCGAGGAATGCGGCATTCAGGCCGATACCGTGATGCTGTTGAAACCGGGCGCGATCTTGAAAACCAGCAGCGGCAAAATCAGGCGTTCGGCTTGCCGGCAGGCTTTCGAGCAGCAGCAACTTAAGGCTGTCGCTGTCGATAGGTTGAGTGACGATAACTCCCAAAGCGGAGCTTGGAAACCGGCGGAGCCTCATGCGGCTAAGCCGACGCAAAGCATGGAGCGGACTATGTTGCGGCTGGCCTTGTTGGCGATTGCCGAGGTTGACGGTGTACGTTTACTGCTGCAAATCCTGATCGAAAAGATCGCGGCTTGGTCCGGCTTGGAAATCGAAGCCGTCGATATAACGCAATCGCCGCTGAGTTTGGGTATGGATTCGATGAAAGCGGTGGAATTGAAATACGTTATCGACGAGTTATTGCTTATCGATTTTCCGGCCGAGCAACTGCTTGGCAATAATTCCTTAACGGCCTGCGCGGAGCAGGCGTTGAAGTTGGCTAAAACAGGTCAAGCGCAAATTGCCCCGGCGGCGGTTGAAGACAGCGACGAGCAGCCGTTATCGTTCGGGCAGCAGGCGCTGTGGACCGTTAGCCGGATAGAGGCCGACAGTTCGCTGTATAACATGCCGATTGCAATACACATCTACGGCAAGCCTGATAAAAAGGCATTGCACGGCGCATTGGACGCCCTGTTCGAGCGTCATACGCAATTGCGTAGCGGTTTTCGGCTTAACCGGCAAACACGAACGGTATGTATCCCGTCGGCCGGAATCCTGCCTCAAATGGTCAGTATGACTTGTATTGACGAACGGCAACGCGATGAAAATATCGCCGCTTTCATGCGCAAACCGTTCGATATGGAGCACGGACCGTTACTGAGAGCCGCTTTGTTCAGTTGCCCCGACGACGATCATGTGCTGGCGTTTTGCGCGCATCACATCATTGTCGATTTCCGTTCATTGTCGATTCTACTGGAGGAATTCAAAGCGCTTTATCTGGGACAAGCACAGTTTTTGCCTAAGCCCGAGGCAAGTTATGCCGATTATGTGGCTTGGCAGTCGGCTTATCTGGCCGATCAGCGCGCAGAGCAGGATTGGCAATACTGGCAACAGCAGTTGTCAGGCGAACTGCCGAAATTGGCGTTGCCTGTCGAAAAGCAAACGTACGGTCCGCCGTCATGCCGGGGCCGTGCGGAAACGCTGAATATCGCGTCGAATACCCTGCAAAAGCTTAAACAGCTGGCCGCCGAGCAGCATACGACTTTGTATACGTTACTGCTGACCGTGTTCAAAACCCTGCTTTATCGCTACAGCGGCCAGCAGGACCTCATCGTCGGCTCGCCGACGCTGGGCAGGCCGAAGCGGGAGTTCGCCGATACCGTCGGTTATTTCGTCAATCCGGTGGCGTTGCGTTCCCACCCGTTCGCCGAACAGCGTTTTAGCGATTATCTGGCCGAGGTTAACGCTACCGTGCAGGAGGCGCAGGCGCACCAGCACTATCCGTTTTCACTGTTGGTGGAAAAATTGCAGCCTGGGCGCGAGCAAGGATCGTCAGGGTTTTATCGCACTTGGTTCGTGCTGCAAAGCGGCGGCGCATCCGACGTTGCCGAGCTGGCTTTAGGCATTCCGGGCATCGCGCTGGATTGGGCGGGCCTGTCGGCTGAAAGCTATGCTTTGGAAGAAGTCGCCGCGCAATTCGATATTGCCTTGCTGATGGCGGAGACTAAACAAGGTCTGGCCGCTTCGTTCCAGTATCGTAGCGATGTGTTGTCCCGTGCCACGGTTGTAAGACTGATCGGACATTTTCAATACCTGCTGCACGGCATGCTTGCCAATCCCGACAACCGCTTGTCGGAACTGCCGCTGCTGAGTCTGTCCGAGCATAAGCAATTGGCGGCATGGAATGAAACCGATGCCGCTTATCCGCACTGCAACACGATACACAGCGTTTTTGAAGCCGTTGCCCGGCAACAACCGCAAGCCGTCGCAGTGGTTTACCGGCAACGGCATCTTAGCTATGCCGAACTTAATGCGCAAGCCAACCATCTGGCGCATTGGCTGCGGATGCACGGCGCAGGCCCGGAAAAACGCGTTGCCCTGTGCATTTCGCGCTGCCCGGAATTAGTGGTGGGGATTTTGGCGATACTCAAGGCAGGCGCAGTGTACGTGCCGGTCGATCCGTCCTATCCCCAAGAGCGCCAAGCCTGTTTGTTGCAGAATGCCGGTTGCCAGTGGCTGTTAACCGGAACCGAACTGCTGCCAGGCCTGGATTGCTACGATGCGGAGACAATTTGCGTGGATGATGTTGACGTCTATGCCGCTTGCAGCAGCGACAATCCTGAAATACCGATCCATGCAGACCACGCGGCTTATGTCATTTACACCTCGGGTTCGACCGGCAAGCCTAAAGGCGTAGTGGTCAGCCACAGTAACCTGATGCATTCCACCGGAGCCAGAAGCGCTTATTACAAAGAACCGGTTGGCTGTTATCTGTTGCTGTCGTCGTTTGCGTTCGACAGTTCGGTGGCGGGAATTTTCTGGACACTGAGCCAGGGCGGCTGTTTGTGTTTGCCGGAGGATAGCCAAATTAAGGAACCGGCTGCCTTGGGCGCATTGATTGAACAACGGCAGGTAACGCATTTGCTGGCGCTGCCGTCGTTTTATGAGTTGCTGTTGGAGCATGTGCCGACCGTCGCGCTGAAAACCTTGAAAACCGTTGTTGTTGCCGGAGAAGCCTGCGCCAATCCGCTCACTGAGCTGCATTTCAATCGTTTGCCGGATACGGCGTTGTTTAACGAATACGGCCCCACCGAAGCCACGGTATGGAGCAGTGTTTACGCCGTTACCCAGCCTCAAGACGGGACCAGTGTGCCGATAGGCAAGCCGATTAGCAATATGCATATCTATGTGGTCGACGAGGCGTTGCACAAACTGCCGGTCGGCGTCGCCGGTGAATTGCTGGTCGGAGGCGCCGGTATCAGCCGCGGTTATCTCGATCAAGCCGGGCTGACTGCGGAACGATTTATCCCCGATCCGTTCGGCGCGATCGGAGGCAGGTTATATAGAACCGGGGACCGGGTGCGCTATCTTGCCGACGGCAATATCGAGTTTTTAGGTCGTCTCGATCAACAGGTAAAAATCAGGGGCTATCGGATAGAGTTGGGCGAAATCGAAGCCTGTCTGCTGCGACACCCGTCGATAAAAGCGGCGGCGGTAATCGCTCGCGAGGACGTGCCTGGCAATAAGAGACTGACCGCTTATCTGGTCGGAGAGTCCGGCATGCCGGTTGATATGGAAGATTTAAAAGCGCATATCAAGCGCTATCTGCCGGAATACATGTTGCCGTCGGCTTGGTCATGGTTGGACGCGATGCCGTTGAATGCCAACGGTAAGCTGGATCGCAATGCGCTGCCTGCCTCGACAAACCTTATCGAAAATTCAGGGCGGTTCGTTGCGCCGCGCGACGAAGCGGAACAAGCCGTGGCCGATATTTGGCGGGAGGTGCTGGGAGTTCAGCAATTGGGCATTCATGACGACTTTTTCGAATTGGGCGGACATTCATTATCCGGCGTGCAGGTAACCGCAAAAGTACAGGAGCTGTTCAATATCGATGTGCCGGTCAATATTTTGTTCGAAGCCGCGACCGTCGCCAAGTTTGTCGACCGTATGGCGGAGTATCAACTGATGGAGACGCTTGAGGTTATGGAATGAAAACAGAATGTTAGCCGATTAGGGCGCGCCGTGCGCGCCAAAGGGATAGCAAAGTTTTTCAAGCATTGGGAAAGGCGCGCACGGCGCGCCCTACAACTGCCAATTATTAATTATCAGGAGCAAAAAATCATGAACGATAAAACCCTATACCGCCTCGCCGACTCCACTGCGGTGGAGGCGCTGGTCGACAACTGGGTGGCTTGGCCGCATACTTTTTCGCCGGTGCCTTACAGCCTGCACATGCTGAACTACCAGAAAAAAAACCTGAGTTCGTATCTGCAAAGCCCCGAGATCCACGTTAAATCCAGCGCCAACCCCAAATTGCTCGGAGGGCCGTTCGTCAATATTCCGGTCGAGCGAACGGCGGATGTCGCGAAGATGCTGGAACGGATGGACAGCGAACACGGAGGCAGCCTGCAAATGGCGCAGGACTTGATCGCTTTTCAGAACCTGCTGGATAAGGAAGCCGCAGGCCAAAGCCTGGAACCGTATTACGCAATGCTGCCGGAATCCTTGCGCGGCTATGTCGAATTGCTGTACGACTATAACAACCGGCCCATCGTGCGTTGCATCGAAAGCCTGTTTTACAAAAGCCCGCATTACAAAAATCACCTGCAATCGCTGCGCCTGTTTACCCAGACTCACGACCGCGCCCGGCCTTATTACATGAGCACGCCGCGCCTGCCGGAAGACGACAGCGTCGAATGGGCCATACCGTTTGCCCAAGCGCAAATCGACGAACTGTTCAAGCTGGACAGTCAGCCGCAAACTTTGAGCTATATCCGCGAAGTGCTGGGGCTTGATGCCGGCGATGACAACAAACTGATCAAGCTGCTGACCGAGCAGCCGCCGCGCGCTGCTGAAGCGTGGCAGGGCAACGGCGTGCGGGTCCGCTATCTCGGACATGCCAGCGTGCTGATCGAATATAACGGCGTTGCGATTTTGATCGACCCGTTCATTGCCGTGCGGCCCAGCCAGGGCGGCATCGACCGCTACAGCTTCCAGGATTTGCCGCCGCATATCGATTATGTGCTGATCACCCATGTCCATCACGATCACTACGTGTTTGAAACGCTGCTGCGGCTTCGCCACAAAATCGGCTGCCTGGTGGTGCCGAAAAGTTCGGGCATTTTCTACGGTGACATTTCGATGAAACTGCTGGCCCGCGAGTTGGGTTTTAGCAACGTGATCGAGGTCGATCCGCTGGATACGATCCCGTTTCCCGGCGGCGAGATTGTTGCCGCGCCGTTTCTCGGCGAGCATAACGACCTGCCGTTTGCGAAAAGCGGCTACCTGATCAGCGCCGGACGGCAGCGTTTGTTGTTCGCCGCCGACTCCAATTGTTTGGACCAGCGCATGTACGAAAACCTGTGCGCGGAGTACGGGCCTATTCAGACCGTATTTTTGGGTATGGAATGCATAGGCGCGCCGTTGTCCTGGGTGTACGGGCCGCTGCTGCCGAAACTGCCCGAGCACAAACATTGCCAGTCGCGGCGCTCGAAAGGCAGCGATGCCGATGCGGCTTTGAACCTGTTGGACGCGGTGCAGACCGAGCGGGTTTATATCTATGCGATTGGCCGCGAGCCCTGGCTGCAATATTTCATGGCTTTGGAGCCGGAAGACGACGATGCCTACATCAAGGAAATCGGCAAAGTGCTGGAGACTTGTCAACGCAAAGATTTTGCCGATGCGCGCAGGTTGTATGGCAGGGATGAGATTCATTTGGGCGATTGATTCTGAAAACGGCGATTTGTCCACGAAAAGCACGAAAAGCACGAAAGCTCTCGTTCCCACGCGCTGCGCCGCGAGTCACGGTTAGCGTATAGAAATCAGGACGTAGGCCGGAATAAGCCCGTCCGGCGTAAGCAAGAGCCGGTGTTTCCTGCGAAACTTGG
>CAZJOY010000021.1:0-18943 GCA_964547705.1 uncultured Methylobacter sp.
GCTTGCTGCGGCCTCGTATGCTGATAAAACCCTCTTCATCGACATGCACAATATCGCCGGTATCGTACCAACCTTCGCCATAAATAGACTTAGGCGGAACCAGCTTGCCGGGATTATCGGCTAATAAATACCCCTGCATAATATTGGGTCCGGTAACATGTAGCCTGCCCGCGTCTGCAATGCCTTCGACCGGCTCCAGCCTGTAGTCCATAGACGGCATGAACCGCCCGACAGTGCCGGCTTTAAAATCTATCGGCGTATTGACCGAGACAATCGGCGTCGTTTCTGTGGCGCCATAACCTTCCAGTATGCGTATGCCGAATTTATCCGCCCAAAGTTGACGGGTGGTTTCCTGCAATTTCTCAGCACCGGCAACCACATAACGCATATTGAAAAAATCATAGGCGTGAGCTTTTTTAGCGTAACCGGCTAAAAAGGTGTTAGTACCAAACATGATCGTCGCGTTGATTTCATACGCAATTTCAGGAATGACCGCAAAATGCAGCGGAGTCGGATAGAAAAAAGTAGTCATGCCGTGCAATATCGGCAGCATAGTGCCGACGGTAAAGCCAAAGGAGTGAAACATCGGCAGAAAGTTCAGCACCACATCTTGAGAATTGAAATTAATCCTTGCTTCCAATTGTTTCAGATTGGACAAAATATTACTATGAGACAACACGACGCCTTTAGGCATACCTTCGGAACCGGAAGTAAATAAAACCACCGCCGGGCTGTCAGGACTGTATTGCGTGTGTTTGTACCACATATTAGCGGTCTTGCACTGCACCAGCGCCTGAAATTTATCCCATGCCGACAGGCTTCCGGCCAGGTCTTCCAGATAGACCAACTTAACTTGTTCGCCCAAGTGCTCGGCGTCCTCGGTTAACTTAGCCAGCTCTATAAAACGGCGGGACGTCAAAACGATTCTAACTTTCGCTATGTTACAAGCAGAAGCCATACCGGCCGAACCGGTTGAAAAATTTAACATGGCCGGTACCCGGCCATAAAGCTGCAAGCCCAAAACTACCGACAAGGTTTTGGTCGAATTGGGCAAGAAAACGCCGATATTTTCCCCTTCGACTGTCGTCTTCTTTAACGCATTACCGATGACAATGGTACGAGTAATTAAGCTATCGTAAGATAATGAAATACGCTCCAGATCGTTGGCAACCTTATGCTTACCGCCGTGTATCTTGCGGGCTTCAAGCAGACTGGCAAAAATCGTTTGCCGATAATGACTGGTTGCAAACATCATTTCGGTCATGATATCCGCCAAAATGTGTCCGCTGTATTTACGACGGTTCTTGCCGGTTAAGCCTTCAGGAGGAGAAACGAAGGTATGGGGCAAAATCTGAATAGTAATCTTGGGGAATAATCGCAAGCGGACAATATTGCGCAGCTTGGAAAAACGTGTGTATTCGGCACCCTCAATCCGTACAGGCAATATGGCCGCTTCGGATTTGTCGGCCACCATACCGGTGCCATCGTAAATTTTCATTAACGAACCGGTTACCGTGATGCGGCCTTCAGGAAAAATAACCGTGTGAGTATCTTGCTGCAAATGATGGATCAAATCCTTCAGCGATAAAGGATGAGTCGGATCCATCGGAAACACGCGCGATAACCTTAAAAAAGGCTTCAACCACCAGCGCTCGGAAATCTGGGTGTTGATCGCAAACGTGATCTCATCGGGCAGAAATACCCCCAACAGCAACGGGTCCAGAAATGAAGTGTGGTTAGATATAATCAGGACACGTTTTCCGGCCTTTTTGTAGTTATCCAGCCCTTTGACTTCAACCTTGTAAATCAAGGTCAGCAGCCAGCGTAAAGTTTTTTTCAGCATTAAATTTCCCCTTTTTGCGCCATTTTAGCAGATGTTTTATTTAATATAAGGCATATAGGAACACCAAAGTCCCAAGCAGCATTTTTTGATTCATATGCTGATTTCTCAGTTATAAGCAGATATTTCAACTCCAGCTTTAACAAACATAGCTTTCATTCCTTTCTCCAAGAATTTCAGGTTATGCTTCTTTATTTTGACCATTATATTTACCGCTTATTACAGCATGTTGTATAAGTTGGAAAAAATTACTAGACAGCGTTCCATTGAAAAACCTCCTGCCCTTGCTAAGCAACGCAATGAGTAGATAGCTAACGGCATATCGCCAAAAGTAGAGCCGCTACGCGTGATGAAAAACGTCTTTACTGTAGAAAAAACTCACAGTTCACTCTGTTTGATGAGCGCATTTTATCCAGACTCAAAACACTCTAGCAAAATAAATAGCCACTCAGCTGAGTTGCTATCACATTAGGCTTGATGTATTCTTAAAAAATACCCGTCGGCACCGTTACCGACCTGCTCATCAACCCCATGTTACAAATCGATCCTAGACGCGGATGCCCTGCCGTAGCAACAAGCTATGCGTTACTTCGATCATTATCCACATTTTCACAACTCAATCGGTAAAAGCATGAACCGTGAGACCTTACTTAATACTGTAAAAATTTCTGACCCAATCTAGCGGAGCGGAGCCGCTTACCATGAACAATATCAAAACACTGATCACGCTGTTGGCGTGTTTCGTTTCAATGGCGTCGGCAGCGTCGCAAAGCAATGCAGTTACAATCAGCACAGACACCGGCTATACCGCGATTGCAGCGGGGGAATCGTACACCGTTGCCCTCAAGGCCGACGGCAGTCTATGGACATGGGGAAGCAACAATTATAGTCAACTTGGCGACGGCACCATTGACCGTAATCTAGTGCCCAAACAGATCGGCACGGGCTACACCGCTATTTCCGCGGGGAGAGATCACACCGTTGCCCTCAAATCCGACGGCAGCCTATGGGGCTGGGGAAGCAATGGATATGGTCAGCTTGGCGACGGCACTACCACCGATAGCCTTGCGCCCAAGCAGATCGGCACGGGCTACAGTGCGATTTCATCGGGGTGGTCTTACACCATTGCTCTCAAATCCGATGGTAGCCTGTGGGCTTGGGGACGTAACAATTGGGGGCAACTTGGTGATGGCACCACTGCCGGTAGCCTCGTACCCAAGCAGATCGACACAGCCTCCTACACCGCGATTTCTGCGGGGGCTGATCATACCATCGCCCTCCAATCCGATGGTAGCCTGTGGGCTTGGGGAAATAACTCTTATGGCGAGCTTGGCGACGGCACCACCGCCGATAGCCTCTTGCCCAAGCGGATCGGCACAGCCTCTTACTCCGTGATTTCTGCGGGACCAAGTTACAGCATTGCCATTAAACCCGACGGCAGCCTGTGGGTCTGGGGAAGCAACTATTCCGGTCGGCTTGGCGATGGCAACACGTTCAATGGCTTCCAACCCTATCTCACCAATGTCCTCGCGCCCAAGCAGATCGGCACTGGTTACGCCGCTATTGCGGCGGGGGAGACTCATACCCTTGCCTTGAAATCCGACGGCAGCCTATGGGCATGGGGAGGCAACGGTTATGGTCAGCTGGGTTACGCTACGACTACCAGGAGCCTTGTGCCCAAACAGATCGGCACGGACTCCTACAGCGCGATTGCGACGGGTGGCTATCACACTGTCGCTCTCAAACCCGACGGTAGCCTGTGGGCTTGGGGAAACAACTATTACGGTCAGCTTGGCGATGGCACCACCACCAATAGCCTCGTTTCCAAGCAAATAATCGATACCGGCTACACGCCTGACATTCCAGACACCGCTGCACCCAGCGTTCCGACCGGACTGACAGTAACACCCCGAATAACAGACGCTGCTGCGAACTCTGTAAACCTCTTTTGGACACCTTCGACAGATGACGTGGGCGTGAATGTGTACAAGATATACCTTAATGGCGTGTCGACCGGTGGCACAAGCGCCAACGACGCCATAGCAACCGGCCTGCCCACTGACCGTTTCACCGTCTCTGCTTGCGATGCCGCCGGCAATTGCTCGGCACAGAGCGCAGAGGCATCAGTTACATCCAGCACGCAAGCGCCGTCTGTACCCAGCGGATTAACCGCAAGCGCGGTTAGCGCCACTCAAATCAATCTTGCATGGACATCTTCAGTTAATAATACTGGAATCACTCGATACGAGGTTTATCGCACATCTGTCGAAATCTGTGTGATACATGGACCACCTGGACCTACTCTGGAATGCGACACAGGCCCAAACCACATCACAAGGCTTGTGACGACACTCTCCGGCACCCCGCCGCAAACAAATTACAGCGACACCGGCCTATCGCCATCGGCTCCAGACGACTCATACTACAATCTATACGGTTCATACAGCTACTTCATCCGGGCATGCGATGCCGTTGGCAACTGCTCGGCTGCAAGCGACACGGTCTCGGCACAGACTCAACCCTTACCGGTAACTCTCAGGACGCCTCCCACCGCGATCGGCGCATCCTACGGCCCGCTCACCAACCAGACCATTAGGATTACTATGACCCCGCCGAAGAGTGTCCCCAATCTGGGAGCTGGAACCAGCATATTTGTGGCGGCGGTAGTTCCAACATCAATGGGTGGCGGCACTTACTTCCGGAACTACAATGGCTGGTTCCCTTACACCAGCTGCGCCGCCGCCCCTGTCTCGAGTTGGTGGGGGTTTGATGCTGCGCAGCAACTTGATGTGGTACCCACGCCAACGGATCTGTCTTCATTGAAGGGTACGAAAATCTATGTCGGTTACGGAATCGGAACCTCATACACAACTGCAAACGATGGAATCGGAGCTACAGATGCCGAAGCCTGCACCGACATGCTGAACAACTCGACCTTTACCCAGGCCTACACTGTCAATTAACCTGGAAAACAGTCATTGATCCACGAAACCGAAAATAGGCGCCTACATTCGGTTTCGTGGACGAACTGATTTTTTCAAGGATTAATTACCTTCGCCGATATGCACAGTCTCCAGATGGCTTCCGCTCCTAAAACAGTTCGACCACGGGAAATCTCAGGCTCAAGAAACTGTTTGTGCCATTGGTGAGAGGCGTTGCGATTGCATTGGCTGTGTCACCCGATCATACGGCGATCACCGTCGCAATCTCGAGTCACACCACGATTACAATGTAGGAGTAGCCCTCAAACTCGACGGCAATTTGTGAATATGCGATCACAATAGAAACAGGCACCCTTTTTCATCATTTCTTCAAAAAGTTCGGGCTACCTCTTTTTGTTCCGGCAATTATATTTCTCGCTTAATTACTGCATGTCGCATAGGTTGGGAAAAATTCGCCGGACGGCGTTATAATGTTTTAATTCAAAATCCCCAGTCGTTGCAAAGCAAAGTTGTCTCAGCCAATGAAAATACTCAACATTCATTTCAAAAATATCAACTCATTGGAAGGCGAGAGCCGGATTGATTTTGAGCAATCGCCTTTTTCGGATACCGGAGTTTTTGCGATTACCGGCCCCAACGGATCGGGAAAATCCAGTATTTTAGATGCCATCACGCTGGGCTTGTATGGCGAAACTTTTCGTTTTGATCGACCAGCAGACCATGTGATGACCAAGCACACGGCTGAGTGTTTTTCGGAAATTGAGTTTGCCCTGGGCAAAGTGAAATACCGGTCCAGCTGGCATGCGCAACGGCAAGATGCGAATCCTGAGCGCGAATTAACGCCGCCTGAAATGAAATTGACCCGTTTGAGCGACGATGAAGTGCTGGCGACCACGTCCCAGCAAGTCTGCGCACGAATTACTGAAATTACCGGAATGAATTTCCGTAACTTCACCCGCTCAATATTGTTGGCGCAAGGCGATTTTGCCGCATTTCTGAACGCGCTGGACAACGAGCGCATGGATATTCTGGAAAAAATCATCAGCACCGATATTTATGCGGACTATAAAAATGAAATCAATCAAAAAGCCGCTGACGCGCAACAACGGCTGGACTATTTAAAACAGGACTTGTCGGTTACACCGGTCATGGAACCTGAAAAGCTGGAAGCATGCGAACATGACTTGATCGATTTTATTGACCAATCGGCCGAATTGCGGGATCAGCAAAACAACCTGAAACAGCAGCAAGCCTCGTTGCAAAATGTATTAGTTCTGCAAAACAAAATTGCCGGCCAGGAAAAAGCACTTCAACAAACCAAAGCTCTAGCGACAAGCGAGCAACAAAAACTCAATCAGCTAACAAAAGCTCAGGATGCCCTGCTCTTCAAAGACGATCTGGAAGTGATTAAGGAAAAAAATCACGAGGTCCATCAAGGTAAAGCCGCTCTAAAGGACTTCCAAGCTGAACTAAAACAGATACAAGACCACATCGGCGCTGATAAAGCGGCTCCGGCTGGATTAGCTGATAAGTCCGTTACCGAACAAGGGCAAATCCTGTCCGAAATCAAAGCCCAGATAGGCCAGCTGACGTCTCAGCAGCAGTCGGAATCTGACTTATGGCAATCTTTAGACATGCAGGTTGAGGGTAAAACCGCCAATCTTGCCTCGGTATCAAAATGGCTGGAAGACCATGTCGCCGATGAATCTTTGCTGACAAGTTTTCCTGAAACAGGCCGATTAAAAATTATCCGTGCTGAACTGGCCGAGCTGAAAGAAAAACAAAAGACATTCACCAAGTGGTCTAAAAATACCGAGTCATCGCTGAAAAACAACAAATCCGCGATTGTTCAGGAAAATAAAAGAATTGCCGAATTACAACACAAATTGCCGCAGGCAAAACAAGCGTTGGAAAAGCTGGCGCAAGGCCGAAACCTAACCGAACTTGAGGAGTTTCGACAAGATCAGCAAGAGCGGGTTAAGGATTTTCGAACGCTCTACAACCTGGCTATAACCTACCAAAAACTGACTAAAAGCGGTTTTAGCTTTTTCGGCATTTTCGGCCAAAAGGACCAGCCGAATCGCGATATTGAAGAGCTGGAGTCTGAACTTGCCGCCTTAAAACAGGAAATCAGCCGGGAAGAAAATATTAAACTGACACTGGAAACGGCTGTTTTTCGTGAAACGTTGCTAAGAAAAATGGCAGCGGATCGGAGGCATCTTGTCGATGGCGAGCCTTGTTTTTTATGTGGTTCAGAAAAGCATCCCTATGTCCAACATCCGCCTAAAGAAGCCAATTCCCAACAGGCTTTAACGGATCAAAGAGCCAAGATAAAAACCTTATCGACAGCTGCCGGCAAGCTCGAACAACAGCTTAAAATTGCCCGTAAACAAGCAGATAAGAATCAGGCTAATCAAACTGAACAAGTCAAAATCAGCTCGCAATGGCAAACCTTGTGCAATCGGCTTAATACAGCAAGCGAAGATTTAAAAATCAATAAATTGCGCTTATTGCGCCACCGATTAAAAACCGAAATAGGCGAGCTAAAAACGATTAGCGATGTACTCGCTAAATATCGAAAAAAACAGCTCGGTATCGAGCAATTGGAAGCCTTAATTGCCAAAGGTGAAGCCACTGTTGAGCGCTTACAGCAAAACGCCAGGCAACTGGATGCCGAATGGCGAGAACGTCCTAAGGAAGAGATCGATTACGATGCCGCGCTGGCAGCCTGTCAGCAGCAAGAACAACAACTGGCCGACAAGGTACTTGCACAATTAGCGTTGCTGGGCGAAAAAATGCCTGCTAAAGGCAAAGAAGATGCGTTGCTGGACCGGCTGAATGCGCGCCGCCAGGATTACCAAAGCTATGTATTCCGTCAAAAAAGCCTGACCGAAGAACTGGAAACATTGAAGGCGAAAGCCGGCCATTGCCGCATTGAGATAGCTTCATGCAATGAAAAGCTTGAACGTTACAATCAACAATTACGAAGCGAAGAAATCGTCGGCCTGCATTTATCATTGGTTGAAAAGCAAAAGCTCATTGCCGACAAGGAACAACTTATTGCCCAGCAAGAAGCTGAACTCGATAGGTTGAAGCGAGCCTTGCAAGATAAAATGCAGGGAACGCAATTCACCAGCCAGCACGAACTGACTGAAACATTGGAACTGCTGCAACATCAACCGGAACTGGAGCGGCATCTGGCCGAACTGGAACAGGAGATTGATGCTAAAACCATAGAATTGGAAAAAAGCCAGCTTGAATTGGAAGATGACAATACACGGGTTGTAACTGAATTGAGCTCGGAGCAACTGGATGTCCAGCTAAAAAGTGTGTCCGAAAAACTGACTATAGCCGACCTGGAAGCGAAGCGCCTGGAACAGCTTTTGAAAGAGCAAAAACAACTTAAACAGAAAGCCGACGCGATCCTGGCTCAACTACAGGATCAAGAAGAAGTTGTCCGTTTAAGCAGCGCCGAAGCTGCTCAAATAGCAGAGGAAAGCGGCATGGCTTTTCGCCGGCGGGTTCAACAGCGGATAGCGGAGCAGCTATTATCGCAAACCAATGCTGTGCTGGAAAAAGTCAGCGGCCGTTATTATCTGCGGCAAATGCCCAGCGATCAGGGGTTGGCATTGGAAATCGAAGACACTTATCAAAACAATGCGCGTCGATTGCCTAAAACCTTGTCCGGCGGCGAGAGTTTTGTCGTGAGCTTGGCGCTGGCGCTGGGACTTTCCGAATTAGCTAATAACGGCAAGTCCGTGGATTCGTTATTTCTTGATGAAGGCTTTGGCAACCTGGATGCGGAAACGCTCTACACGGTCATCAGCACCTTGGAAGGCCTGCATACCCATCATGGCAAAACCGTCGGCGTTATTTCCCATGTCGAAGGCGTCCAAAAACGCTTTAAAGCCCAACTGCAGGTGGTCAAAAAACCTAACGGTATGGGGATGTTGAAGCAAGCGTCATAAAGACGCCTCGCTTATCCATGCACCGACTGATAGCGCCGCGAACTCAGAACAATAGTTGATCGCCGCTTTTCGGCTTCACGCCGCCGGCGCCTTTTCGGGTCAGAGAACTGCCGGTACCTATCCCACAATAATCCTGGGCGATAATGCTGGTGTCGAATTGCGGACCGCCCAGATTGGCGATGATGCCGCTCAGGTTCAATTGCGGCGCAGTCACATTGACCATACCGCTGACACCCGCCTGCGATGCGGCCTGAATCACGTTGAAGCCGGGTTCGAACGGCTGCCAAGCCATAGCCGAACCGCCCTTGATCAAGGTGTTGCCGCTCGGAATCAATGAATCCAGGCTCAATGTGATATTGCCGCCGGAACCGCCGACCGCATTGGCCTGTATCACGCCGGTGTTCATCGCTAATATATCCGCCGTCGTGAAAATATCGCCACCGTTGCTGTCCGCACCGCTGACGGTGGTTTTAAAACCGGAGTCTTGCAGGTAAATCGCTTCGCCGCCGTTGATCGTGATCGAGCCGCCGTTGCCGGTATTGGCCGTGGTGCTAATAAACGAGGGATCCATCGTCAGCCAGTGCGAGAAGTTTATGACGATATTCCCGGCCGCGACATTGCCGGTGGAATTACTGGTGATCTCGCTATTCTTCATATCGATATCCGGCGCGGTAATCGTTATCGAACCTGGGGTAATCGCGGCCGGGTTATCCGGATTACCCGCGTTCTCGATACTGATTTTGCCGTTATCGGACAAACGAACGCTGGTGGAGGCCTTAACCAGCACATCGCCGGTTTGTCCTCCCGAACCGGCCTTGGCTTCTGCGGAAATCCCGGAATTGCTCCCGGCTATAGCAAGCGTACCGGCTTCAATTTTCACAAATCCGGCCTTTTCAACGCCTTCGGTAGAAACGTTGATCTCGCCGCCATCGGCCAACGTCAACAGAGGAGCCGAGACGGTTACCGATCCTCCGGCGCCCAAATTCTCAGTTGAAGATATGAGTGCGCGAGTGGCGTTGCCGCTGATACTGCTTTGCTCGGATTCGCGGTAATTGGTCATGGTCGAATGGAGATTCCGGTCGAAATGGCCGCTAATAGAAATGGCGTCATCGGCTTTGACATTAACGACGCCGGCATTGCCGGTTCCCCAGGTACTGGCCGAAATCAGTGCGCCGCCGGTCATATCGACAGTACGGGAATGAATATCGATATTTCCTCCTTTACCGACCGTAGCTAAGGCACTGATGACGCCACCGTCACTTAGCGTCAGGCGATCGGCTTGCAAATTCAAACTTCCGCCGTTGCCGGGACCCTGCGAATTAAGATAAATCCCCGACGCCATGCCTTGGACCCTGACGCCATCCAGTTCAAACGAGACGCTATCCTCGCTCCCATCGATGCTGATGTCATGGACACCGTGTATAAAGATGTCGCCTGCCTGGCCGGAACCAAATGCGGTAGTCGTAATCATGCCGCCATCGTTGAGCTCGAGACGCTTAGCCGTTAGCTCTAACCTGCCGCCAGCCCCCTTTTCGCTCTCTGCAAAAATACCGCCTAATCTGTTAATCGAGATATTGTCCGCGCTGATATTGATATCGCCCGAATTTCCCGATGATCCCTTATTCGCCGCACTTAATATCCCTGTCCCACCTTGGTTACTATTGCTCCCGCCGTCGATGAAGACACTGTCGGCTTTTACATTAATGGAACCGGCATTGCCTTGGGCGTAAGTAGAGCTGGAAATATTGGCGCCGTTAACAATAGCGATCTTATCGGCCTGGATCTGCAAAATGCCGGCATTGCCGGTGGCTAAGGTATTAGAAGAGACTGTTCCTTTATTAGTAAGTTTAAGGTCCTTAGCGTTAATAATCACATTGCCTGCATGGCCGCTGCTGCCTTCGATGGTATAGACACCTGAAAAAATACCGGTCCCCGCATTATCATTGTCTTGTCCATCAATTTGAAGCGAGTCCGCAGCAACTTGTACCGTACCGGCATTACCGGTGGACCAAGTATCGGACGAAATGGTTCCTGTATTCCGAATATCCAAACTCTTGGCCGACACGCTAACTCCACCGGCATTACCGCTACTGCCTGTAACCGCATCCGAAGCAATACCGGTCTGTCCGCTTTTGCCTTGCCCATCAATTTGAAGCGTATCGGCAACCACTTGCACGGTGCCGGCATTACCGATAGACGAGGTATCGGACGAAATTGTTCCACCGTTAACAATATTGAGCGTCCCAGCTTGGATACTCAGGTCACCGGCGTGACCGCTACTGCCCGATTCCGCCTTTGAGGCAATGCCGGCCGCCCATGACAAAAAACCTTGGTTATCGATATTCAAAACGTCGGCCTCAACAAAGATTCGTCCGGCATTACCTTCAGAAAAAGTGGAACTTGAAATTAGCCCACCATTGAGAATATCCAGCGTTCCGGCACGTACACCCAAGTCTCCGCCCTTGCCACTATGCTGTTCGGTCGAGTACACCCCGGTAAAAATACCGGTCCCCGCACTATTATTGCCTTGCCCATCAATTCGGAGTTTATCCGCTACAACCAGAACAGCACCGGCATTACCGGTGGACCAGGTATCGGACGAAATGGTTCCTATATTCCGAATATCCAAACTCTTGGCCAGCACGCTAACTCCACCGGCATTACCGCTACTGCCTGTAACCGCATCCGAAGCAATACCGGTCTGTCTGCTTCCACCTTGCCCATCAATCCGGAGCGTATCCGCTACAACCTGCACTATACCGGCATCACCGGTGGACCAGGTATTGGACGAGATCGATCCTATGTTGAGAATATCCAAGTTCTTGGCAGACACACTGACACCACCGGCATTACCGCTGCTGCCTTCAGCCGCATCCGAAACAATGCCGGTCTGTCCGCTTTTGCCTTGACCATCAATTCGGAGCGTGTCGGCAGCCACTTGCACGGTACCGGCATTACCAATGGACAAGGTATTGGACGTAATTAATCCGCCGTTAACAATATTAAGCATCCCAGCTTGGATACTTAGGTCACCGGCATGACCGCTACTGCCCGCTTCCGCCTTTGAGACAATGCCGGTCGCCCATGACAAAAAACCTTGGTTATCGATATTCAAAACGTCAGCCTCAACAAAGATTCGTCCGGCATTACCTTCAGAAAAAGTGGAACTTGAAATTAGCCCACCATTGAGAATATCCAGCGTTCCGGCACGTACACCCAAGTCTCCGCCCTTGCCACTATGCTGTTCGGTCGAGTACACCCCGGTAAAAATACCGGTCCCCGCACTATTATTGCCTTGCCCATCAATACGGAGCGCATCCGCTACAACCAGCACTATACCGGCATCACCGGTGGACCAGGTATTGGACGAGATCGATCCTATGTTGAGAATATCCAAGTTCTTGGCAGACACACTGACACCACCGGCATTGCCGCTGCTGCCTTCAGCCGCATCCGAGGCAATACCGGTCTGTCTGTTGCCGCCTTGACCGTCAATCCGGAGCGTATCCGCCACCACTTGCACGGTGCCGGCATTACCGGATGACAAGGTATCGGACGAAATTGTCCCGCCATTCAGAATTTCAAGATTCTTGGCAGAGACGGCCACACTGCCGGCATTGCCGCTACTGCCTTCAACCGCATCAGAGGCAATACCGGTCTGTCTGCTTCCGCTTTGACGATCAATCCTGAGCGTGTCCGCGACAACTTCAACTTTTCCAGCATCGCCGCCAGACAAACTACTGGAAGAAATAGCTCCTCCATTAAAAATATCGAAATACTGGGTAGAGACAGACACACTACCGGCTTTACCGGTACCAAAATAAGCATCGAACGCTACCAGACTTTTATCCACGCTCAACCTATAGCTGTGAATATCGATGCCTTTCGCCGATGTAGCATCCGAATCACCTTCATTGTCTGCATAGATTACAGCGTTATTGACGAACGAAATATCCCCTCCCCATAGCGAAATACGTCCGCCACTGTCACCGGATGCGCCGATACCACTGCTATCGACCACAATGCGTCCGGCATTGCCAAGCGATGGTTGCTCTGCCGGTAACGGCAATGCGCCATCAGCAGTTTGTTGCAAACCGACTACGCCAGAGCCTTGCAAAGCCGCCAAGCGTATTTCCCCTGCAGGAGCATTCACATTCGCGTAATTTTTAATATCGATTTCGCCGGCCACCATATCCAGCGTTTGCCCCGTTTTCACTGCCAATTGAGCTCCATCGACATCGATCAATCCGTTATTGGTTACGGACGTATCCAGAAAACCGAACGCTGCCGGCGCTTCGCTGCTGAGCGTGCTGGCTCGGTTGCTGTCCGCATAAAATGCGCCGCTGTGGTTCGGGAAGTCGATTTTGTCGGCCGTGCTGACATGGAAAGCGCCCGGTACATCCACTTGGGCACCTGCTCCGAAGGTGATGCCGTTCGGATTGATCAAATAAAAAGCCGCGTTGGCGATACTGGATTTGAGAGTGCCGTCGATGTCGGTACGATCGGTGCCAGTTACCCGGGAGATCACATTTTGCAGGGCATTGCTGCCGGTGAATTCGACGGACTGGCCTGGCGCGATGTTGAACTCGGAGAAGCTGTGAAACAAGTTGTTGCCGACCGTCGTTCCGAGGCTCTGCGGAACGGTGACGCTAACGCCGCTGAGGATTTGGGCCGTGCCCATCGTGCCGTCGGTGGCCATGCCCCCGGAAAGCTCGGCCCAAGCGGTAGGCTGAAAGACCAGGGTTCCTACCAGGGCATAACGTTGCCAAAGTAGCGTTCGCGTTCTGTAACTCATATTAACCCCGTTGCTTTAAATGCATTTTTCAAAAAACGCTGCTGAAACTGAGCTAATTTTACGCCGATCTTGCTCAAAAACACATTCACTTTGAACCACGCAAGCCGGTTTAAGCTAATGAATAACAAACACTTGCCAGCTTTCAAAAACAGATATTTTTTTCGCACGGACCAACGCACAATAGAATCCATTATGGTTTCTTAAGTTAATAGCGGGATGGAAAAAGACGATATGTTCCATTTTTTATGTTGTCGGGACTATTTTTCCCATTCCCCTTGAGGCCGTCCGTAATTGCTCAGATCGCTATGCGCCCCAAACTATATCAACGTCATCAACCGCCGTTTTTTAGATTAGAGATAACCCACTCAGAACAATAGCTGATCGCCGCTTTTCGGCTTTAAGCCACCGGCCCCAGTGCGAGTCAGTGAGCTGCCGGTGCCCAATCCGCAATAATCCTGGCTGACCATGCCAGTATCGAATTGCGGCCCACCTAAATTGGCAATAACGCCGCTCAGGTTCAATTGCGGCGCCGTCACATTCACCTCGCCGCTGACGCCTGCTTGCGATGCGGCCTGAATTACATTGAGTCCTGATATGAACGGTCGCCATGCTATAGTCGAGCCGCGCAAAAGCAAGGTACTGCCGCCAGGAATCAGTGTATTCAAGTTCAGGTTGATATTACCGCCGGAACCGCCGACTGCGTTGGCTTGTATCAGGCCGGTGTTCATGACCAGCGTATCGGCCTTGGTAGTAATATCGCCGCCGTTGCTGTTCGCTCCGCTCACCGTGGTCCTAAAGCCGGAGTTTTCCAGATAGATCGCTTCGCCGCCGTTAATCGTTATCGAGCCGCCGTTGCCGGCATTGGCCGTAGTGCTGATAAACGAGGGCTCCATCGTCAACCAATGGGAAAAATTCAGCACGATATTTCCTGCCGCGACGTTGTGAGTTGAGTTAGTCGTTATCTCGCTATCTTTCATATCGATATCCGGCGCAGTAACAACAATGCTACCTGGATTAACTAACATGGCTGTCGTAGCCGGCAAATTTGCTTCGTTCTCGATGCTGATATGTCCTCCACTGGCAAGATGCAGCCAATTCCGCGCCGAGACTGTAACATCGCCAGTTCTGCCACTTGAAGAGCCACCCCAGGAAGCTGATGAAATGTAACTTTCGTCTCCGTTATAATTTTTACCGGCGACACCCACTGTTCCTGTATTGATCATGATATTACCGGCATTGCCTTCCGCAAAAGTATCACTCGATACTACCCCGCCGTTGAGAATATTGAGCGCTTCGGCTTCGACGGACACGTTGCCGGCTTGGCCACTGCTGCCGCCATTCGCCCGAGAAATAATACCGGTCGCACTGTTTGACGGACCGCCTTGAGTATCGATCGTCAAACTATCAGCAGCAACGGTAATATTTCCGGCATCGCCTTGCGTAAAAGTGGAACTGGAAATCACCCCGCCGTTCAGAATATCCAGCGTTCCTGCCTTGATAGCTAAATTACCGCCATGGCCGCTGCCCTCTTCAGCCCTTGAGAAAATACCTGTCCTCACCGGCGAATTGGCCCGGTCATCAATTTTCAAGCTGTCGGCCGTAACCGTAACACTGCCGGCATTGCCTTGAGCAAAAGTGGAACTCGACACCAAGCCTCCATTAAGAATTTCGAATGACCCCACTTTGATAGTTATGCTGCCTGCTTGGCCCGTGCTGCGCGTTTCTGCTCTAGAGACTATACCGGTTACCTTGGCCTCGCCTTGATTATCGATTTTCAGGGTGTCGGCCATGACGGTAACATTACCGGCGTTGCCTTGAGCAAAAGTGGAACTTCTAACTACTCCACCATTGAAGATGTCAAATATTCCAGTCTTAACGATCACATTTCCGGCGTTGCCAGTCCCTAAAGCATCAAATATCAGAAAACTGTTGTCCATTCTCAACGAGTACGAATGAATATCTAGGCCTTTCACCGATACGGCATTGGTGGAGCCGGTATTGTAGGCCTGCACTACGCTGTCTTTGAACGAAGCATTCCCTCCCCATAGCGCAATACGGCCACCGCCGTTACCGCTGGTTTCGATAATACTGGCGTTTACGGTGATAGGGCCGCCATTGCTAGCCGACGGTTCGGTAACCGGCAAAGGCAATATGCCATCGTTAGTTTGCACCAAACCCACTAATCCAGCTCCCTGCATGGCCACCAAACGGACTTGTCCGGATGTGGCAAGTGCCGGTTCGCTATTTTCAACTGTGATCCCGCCCGCTACCATATCCAGTGTTTGGCCTTGTCTTGCAAGCAAATGAGCGCCTTTAATTTGGATTAATCCGTTATTGACTGAGGAGGTATCGAGAAAACCGAACGCTGCCGGCGCTTCGCTGCTGAGCGTGCTGGCTCGGTTGCTGTCCGCATAAAATGCGCCGCTGTGGTTCGGGAAGTCGATTTTGTCGGCCGTGCTGACATGGAAAGCGCCCGGTACATCCACTTGGGCACCTGCTCCGAAGGTGATGCCGTTCGGATTGATCAAATAAAAAGCCGCGTTGGCGATACTGGATTTGAGAGTGCCGTCGATGTCGGTACGATCGGTGCCAGTTACCCGGGAGATCACATTTTGCAGGGCATTGCTGCCGGTGAATTCGACGGACTGGCCTGGCGCGATGTTGAACTCGGAGAAGCTGTGAAACAAGTTGTTGCCGACCGTCGTTCCGAGGCTCTGCGGAACGGTGACGCTAACGCCGCTGAGGATTTGGGCCGTGCCCATCGTGCCGTCGGTGGCCATGCCCCCGGAAAGCTCGGCCCAAGCGGTAGGCTGAAAGACCAGGGTTCCTACCAGGGCATAACGTTGCCAAAGTAGCGTTCGCGTTCTGTAACTCATATTAACCCCGTTGCTTTAAATGCATTTTTCAAAAAACGCTGCGGAAACTGAGCCAATTCTACGCCGATCTTGCTCAAAAGCACATTCACTTTGAACCGCGCAAGCCGGTTTAAGCCAATGAATAACAAACACTTGCCGGCTTTCAAAAACAGATGTTTTTTTTCGCACGGATGGAAGTACAATGAAATAAATAGCTAACAAAAAAGTCTAAAATAACAAAAACAATATGAAAAAGGGGATTGCGGTGCGCTCAATTATCATCCATTTTTTTATCCTGTCAGCGCTGTTCTTTCCCGGGTTCACCTCGGCGACGGAGATTGGTTATGCAGGCAGCTACTCAGGCACGTTCTTAGGCGGGGACAGTGGTACTTGGGTTATATCGATTTCATCGAGCGGCACCATAGCCGGGTCGGGGGTTAACTCCGATGGTCTGTCAGGTTCGCTCAACGGCCAAGGCTCATCGGACGGTTCTATAACAATCGGCAATGTATCCTCTGGAGCAACCTTTACCGGAAGGGTTAATTCGGCAACAGGCGCAATGGCAGGAACGTGGACTGATAGTAACGCTGGCAAGACCGGCACATGGTCCGGCACCCGTATTTCAACACCAACCAATAATACAGGATTTACTGCCTGTGCTAGTGACAGCGTCTGCACAGAAATGAACATTGGCTTCACTTGCCCCTCTCCAACGAGTGCTGTAACGTCTTGTTCGACATCAAATTTGCTAGGAACTTGTGCTGGTAGCGATAACACTCCAGGCTATAATTGGAAATTTTTCGCGTATTTACCCACTGATCTGGATTCCTCTCAAGTGAGCGTTTTAGCCGATGCTTGGGCCAGTTCTTGTTTAGCCGCAGGTAATTTTTGGTCTGTCGGCAATGCCGCTACTGGGTCGAACACCAAAGTCACCGAACCTTCGGCACTTATCGCGTCCGGCAGCTTCGCCGAGCCCAACGACACCCCGGCTGAAGCAACGCCTATCCTGATTAACGATGAACCCTTGTTCCAGCTTCTTTCCAACGTTAACGATGAAGACTGGTTTGAAGTTTATGCGAAAACCGGTCAACGTTACACGGCCACCATCCCGGCGGCTTCAATCGGAAAACTGGTTAATCCGGTACTGGAACTGTATGACGCTGCCGGTAACTTACTGCTAACCCAGCTTGGTCAAGATAGGCAAATTACCTGGACAGCCACGACTAGCGGCCTGTTTCGAATCCGGGTAACCAACCAGCAGCCATTGCTCAGGTCAGCGCCGGCCAAAAAAAGCCCGGCCGTTGAGCTTAAAGGCGAAGCGGTTGATTACAGCTATCAAATCCGCGTGTTTCTAACCGATGCACCACAGCAGGTTTTAACCAAGGGCCGTGTGCTTGATAACTGCGGCCAGAGCATCAATGAAGCGACCGTATCGGCTCTGCTCAGTAATGTTCTGATTGATTCGACTTTGACCAACAAAATCGGCGAGTTCGGCTTATTGCTGAGTCCCGGCAATTACGATCTGAAAATCCTGGCGGCGAATTTTCAGGAAGCGTCCAGACCCGTGGTAGTGACTCAAGTCGCGGCCCCTCTGGCAGACATTAAATTATCGCCGACGGCAACGAATACCTGTGCCAGTAATCCAGTCACTCAGGCACAGCAGATGACAGCGTTCTATGATGATCAGCTGGGCCTCTTAATTATCAAAAATGTTGTCGTTGATAATAAAGCGGTTTATTACGTAGAACTTAAAAACATCGGTGATTTCCACTTTCAACTGACTCAACTTTTAGCCATTCCCGGCGTCATCCATGCCAATCCTCCGACCTATAACTCCAGTACATTACGGGCGGATTTACCTAAAGTCTTTGCGCTCAACAATACCTGGAAAGTCCAATTAAGACTTAATGGTAGCGGGGTGCTGACTGTTGAAAGTGCCGAACCTTATTAAGAACGGTCAGGGCAATAAAATAATCATTACATGAAAATACTAATGGCCTCACATAATAAGACCCGCAATTTTTGGATTATCGCCACACTTACAATCGGTGCTTTTTTTAGCCTTGCTAATTCGGCTTGGGCCGGCGGATATTACACCTGTATACCCCCGGCAGTATTAGTCGGTACGTCGAGTTGTAGCGACGGATCAATTGCCAGATTCAATGCAGATCCGGTTTGCCACTTACCAGAAATATTGCAGAATCATGTTTGTGTAACGCCAACGCCCAATTGCACTGCACCGCAAATATTGCAAAACAATGTTTGCATAACCCCTTGCACTCCTCCTCAGGTAATGGAAAACAATGTTTGCGTTACGCCGTGTACTCCCCCGCAGGTAATGCAAAACAATATCTGCGTAACACCTTGTACTCCACCGCAAGTAATGGAAAATAATGTTTGCGTAACACCTTGCGTATCACCCCAGATAATGGTCAATAACGTTTGCGTAACGCCACCTCCAACTTGTACTGCTCCTCAAGTGCTGCAAAATAACGTTTGCGTAACGCCACCTCCAACTTGTACTGCTCCTCAAGTGCTGCAAA
>CAZJOY010000021.1:19043-34642 GCA_964547705.1 uncultured Methylobacter sp.
GTACGGCTCCGCAAGTGCTGCAAAATAACGTTTGCGTAACGCCAACGCCTACTTGCACCACTCCGCAAGTGCTGCAAAATAACGTTTGTGTGACGCCAACACCTACTTGCACCGCTCCGCAAGTGCTGCAAAATAACGTTTGTGTGACGCCAACGCCTACTTGCACCGCTCCGCAAGTGCTGCAAAATAACGTTTGCGTAACGCCAACGCCTACTTGTACCGCTACACAAGTGCTGCAAAATAACGTTTGTGTGACGCCAACGCCTATCTGTACCGCACCGCAAGTACTAGTTGACAATGTTTGTGTAACGCCTTCTGCACTTAAAGTCATACAACCCTCAGCGCTTATCGCGTCCGGTAGTTTTGTCGAGCCTAACGACACCCCGGCTGAAGCAACGTCTATGTTGACTAACGACGAGCCCCTATACCAATTCCTTTCCAGCGTTACCGATGAAGACTGGTTTGAAGTTTATGCAAAAGCCGGACAGCGTTACACAGCCACCATCCCGGCGTCTTCAATCGGAAAATTGATCAATCCGGCACTGCAACTGTATGACCCTGCCGGTAACTTACTGGCAAGCCAGCTCGGTCAGGATAAACAAATCACCTGGACAGCAACCACGAGTGGCCTGTATCGGATCCGGGTAACCGATCAGGCATTGCCCGCTAAAAAAAGCCCAGCGTCCGAGCTTAAAGGCGAAGCCACTGATTACAGCTATCAAATCCGGGTCTTTTTAACCGATGCACCGCAGCAGGTCTTAACCAAAGGCCGTGTGCTTGATAGCTGTGGTCAAGGTATTAATGAAGCCAACGTATCAGCCTGGCTCGGCAGCGTCCTGACCGACTCGACCTTGACTAACAAAATCGGCGAGTTCGGCTTATTGCTGAATCCCGGCAATTACGACCTGAAAATCCTGGCCACGAATTTTCAGGAAGCCTCAAAATCCGTGGCAGTGGGTCAAGAGTCGACAATCTTGGCTGAAATTAAATTATCACCCAAAACAACTCCTACTGGCTGTGTGAGTAGTCTTGCTGCTCAGGCCCAACAAGCTCCAGCGGTCTATGATGATCAACAAGGGAACTTAATTATTAAAGACATCGTCATTGATGATAAGGTTTACTACGTCGAGCTGAAAAACACCGGTGATTACCGTTTTCAGCTCTCGCAATTTTTCCCCATTCCCGGCGTGATCCATACCGATCCTCCCGAGTATGTTCCCAGCACTTTAACGGCAAAACTGCCTAAAGTCTTTGCGCTCGACCAAATCTGGAAGGTTCAATTAAGACATAATGGGGCCGGAGTACTAACCCTTGAAAGCGCGGAGACTTATTAAGAACCGCTGAAAAAAATCAACATGAGAAAACATCGACGTAAATAGTGCGCTTCCTGCCTCAACATGATGCTATCTCATAACCAGTTACCCGCCAGAATAAAGGGCGACCAGTAAAAAGGGTTTTCCAACTTTTTTTGTTTGAGCAAGACGATTTGCGCTTGCCGGAGCGCTTGTACTTTACTAATTCCGGGCTTTGATAACGCTTTGTAAAACTCGGCCATCAGCAGAGACGCCGCTTCGTCGGATACCGGCCATAAAGTTCCCAAGGCGCTACGAACCTTGGCTTTAAGCGCAATACCGCTTAAACCCAACGGCGCGCGATCATCGCCTTCGGCGGTTTGGCAAGCGCTCAGGGTCAGTAATTCGACCGGCTGTTTGGCGAATTTATCGGACTTAAGCAGCTTCTCCAATTCGTCGATGTTGATGACACCGTCGTAAGCCATCAGGAAGCTGGTGTCGGCGGTTTTTCCGAACACCCCGTGAGAAGCAACATGCACGACGGAATAAGGTTCCCGGACGGCTTGCTGCTTAAACGCGTCTACGGTGAAGCCGCCATTCATCAGCAAGGTGTTGGGAATCAGGTGTTGCAAACTATCAATTTCTTCGGCGACGCCAGGCAAACTAAGCTGTTCCTTAAGTTTTTGATGAAAAACGGGATCTCTCATCAAACTTTCCACATCCCGTTCCACGTCAACTTTCCGGGTTTGGCCGTCAATATCGTCCGATTCTTCGATATTTACCGGTAACGCACGGCTACGGGGCATATCATCCATATCGACTCCGCGCGCACTGCCGCCCCGAGCCATCGCTTGCACGAAAATACGCGGCAAATGTTCAACCACCGACCCCGGCTCGCTCATGCCTGCCAGCAAAACTTTGATACCGCGTTGTTGCAGCGGCGCGGGCTCAAACAGAGTAAGGCCGGGAGAAATAGCCACCGCGTAATTTTCGATTAAGTAATGTTCGCCGTCATGCAAAGCAGCAGGCGGAATTAGGCGCAGCACGCCATCGGGCACCATGACCAGTGTTTGTACCTGATGCTGATGTAACCACGGTTCGACAGGAGCAATGAGCCAATGATAAAGCTGCTGGGCAATAGGTTTAGCATCCTCTTTACCTTTACGCAGGCTGCGCGCCAGACGCTGGGCCAGGCTTTGCAAAGTGGCAGCGTCCACCGCTTGAGTATACTGGCGTATATCGTTGCCGCTGCTAACCAGCAATTCCAGCCGGTCAGGCAACAGAATCGGATAGATAATGGCGGTTGTTGGCTCTACCGCTTCCAAAAGCGCGTTTTTGCTGCTGTGTACCGAGCAGCGTCCACCCAAAAAATCTTCCAATTCGGATTGTTTGATTAACTCCACTGTTTCACGCGCATGGCGCAGTAACGGTATTTTATTCTCGCCATTCTGGTGGCTGGCCTGCGCCAAAAGCAAGTCGGCCAGCCCAAGATAGACCGGTTCCAAAACTTCGCGGAACGAAGAGCGGCCATTATGGTATTCAACGGGAATGTCCTGCCGGATCGCTTCGATGTGCTCAACAGCATTCTGGTAGGCGGTTATTGCTTCCGGTATTTGCTGTTGACTGCGATATAAGCGCCCTTGACGCCATTCCATCTCAAGCAGCAAATCGTGTGCTTCGATGCGCTGGGCTGATTGTATGGCCTGCCGGTTTAGGCGCAAGGCTTCGTCATAACGCTTCTGATCTTCATACAACTGAGCGAGCCCATCCAAACTTTCCGCCAAAAGACGCGGCTGTTGCTCGGTAACGGTTTGACGGGCTTGCTCGAAACTTTCATAGGCGAGCTTCAACCCGGCAGCGTTTAAGCGCTTGGCTTGCGTTCCCAGATTCAGAAGATAGCGAGTTCGTACCGCCGGATCAACGATACTGCCGAACATGTCGCGTATCCGCAGAAGTTCGGCCAGCCGTTGCTCGGATGGCAGTAACACCGCCTGTCCCAAACGGATGCCGGTGATTAATTCTTGGTCGTTGCCGGCAAGCTTTAAGGCATCGCCATACAGTCTGCGCGCTTCTTCAACGTGGCCCCGATTACTTTGCAGCTCAGCCAAGGTAGCAATCCAGCGAACCCGGTCTTTAACATCATTCTTTTCGGAAACTATCGCTTGACGTAGAAGCGTCTCGGCCTGCACATAGTGGCGCATTTGATAGTGCGCCAAACCCAACATTCCTGTAACCTGCGCCTGTTGTTCCGGCGTGACGGCTAATTTCTGCGCAGACTGTAGATCATCCAAAGTTAAAAAATACTGGCCTTGCCGAAGATGCGCCTTTCCCTCGCTAAGAACATCATTAAAGTTATCCGCCGCGCCCCAGGCGATGCAAGACATAAAATAAAGACTAAGAATAAGTAAACGTCCGCCCATATTGAGCTCCTGTATTGGGGTGAATGAGTCAACTGCGGAAGATCCGTTTAAATTCGTCCCTTCCCTGTCATCCGTGTTTTATTAATGATCGAAGCAACCCTAGAACACGTCCCAGCGCGCTTGAAAATGTAAGCCGTCGTCCTGTAAATCGCCTTTTTGCTGCGGTTTGGCTTTGTTTAAGGCATAACCGTAATAAAGACCTGCGCTCACGGGTTTGAATTGCCATTCGAAACCAGCTCCAACGGAGTAAAGTTCGGCGGATGGTTCGCCATGATTCCAGGCTTTGCCGTAGTCCGCGAACGGAATCAGCGTTAAATGATGTCTTGCGCCGGGATCGTTGCCGCCTATCACGGGAAAATGAAATTCCGCCGACATCGTGTAGCCCTGATCCCGTACCAGTTGATTTTCCCGATAGCCGCGCACGGTGTTCAAGCCGCCTACCGCGATACGTTCCAAAGGTAACAGCGGATCGTCACTGAACTGAGCATTGCCGCGCAAAACAAACTGGCTGCCGTTATCGAACATCCGCCAGGCATATTGGGCTTGCCCCAGCCAGGCAAAAAACTCGCTGTCAGGATATTGCTGGTACAGACTGCGTAAATTGTCCGGCACCGAACGTTCCGGAGTAGCTCCGAATGCATTCATGCCGACGCTGAACGTAGAACGGAACGCCAGGGCGTGATTATCCCAGCGTTGACTGTAATCCTGAAACAGCCGCCATACCGTGGCCTGGTTGCGCCCGGTCGGTTCGCCCGGCACAAAGGAAAAGGGTTTGCCCAACAGGCTGGTCTCGTTTTCGCGCACCGCCAACATGACTCCCAGATTCAAGCGTTGCCGTAAGGTGTTGATGAACGAATGACTTATCCCCCCTTCGAGACTGTGCACTTGGCTTTTGATGTCGATCTTGCGGATAGGTTCTTCCAAAACCATGGAATCGCCTTCATCGAAATGAAAAAATGCCTGAGTTCCCCAATCCGTAACCGGCACACTAAAGCCCCCGGCGTAACGGTCGGAGCCTTCGCTGGTGATATAGGTAAAGTCGAGAGTGTCGCCCAAGCCTGTGAGATTACGCAGTTGGCCGTTTAAACCGAAGGCTTCCGCGCCTATTGAAGGGGGGCGCTGGTTGTTACCGAAAAAGCTGAGCTGGTAAGGTTTAGCCCGAACAACATCCAAATCCAGAATACTATGGCCCGGCGTCGCTCCCGGCAAAATCCGTCCGTTCATGCGAGTGATCAGCGGATCGGATAGCAGCAATTGATAATTATCTTGCAGCGCTTGCAAGTTGAAAGGCTTATCCGGTCCTTCCGACAGACGATTAATAACGTAACCTTCACGCAAGCGCTCTAATCCTTTCACGCGCACTTCATCAAGACGGCCTTCGACCATCTTAATGCGTAATTCGCCGTCTTTAAAAGCATCCGCGGGAATAATCGCGCCGGAATTGACGTAGCCATGATCGATATAATAATGAGTGAGCTTTTGCCGCAATTCTTCCAGTTCGGCGACAGAAACATTGCGTTCTTCATAGGGACGCACTATTGAGCTCAAATCTTGTTCGGGAAGAACGCTGTTACCGTCAAGACTGATATGCTTGACGAACAGCCTGCGCTGATCAATATTTTTACCGACAGACTCAGGAACCTGCGGCAAACTGAAGCTTTCAGGTGACCTATTGGGTGCGTAATCAGGAGCTGACAGTGATCGTGCACTGGGCCTATCCATCGATTCCGCACCGCCAATAGCCCAAGCCAGTTGCGCAAAACTCACGGAAAATAGCGCAGCTAAAGCAGCTTGGGGTAGTTTTCTAATAATAAACACGGCGCACCTTTGTATTTGTAGATTTTCGGATTTGCAGGCTAATCGGTTATTTTTAATAGATTAATTGCCGGGATAAAACCAATGAATTTAGAAATGCGATAAGCAAAAAAAGCAGTTTAAACTCTTCGGAAATATACTCAACTATAGATATGACTTTATTAAGCTGACGTTTCCGAACTATCTAATAGCTGACGATAAATCAATCCCAACTGGCTAAACACATTGGCTTCAAATGTTTTATACAAGACAATCTTGTTTTCTGTATTCAATTTCAGCGGTTTAACAACATCAACCAGAGCACGAATCAACTTGTCCGGGAATATTGGGTTGGAGCTGCCCGTAATAACTTGTTTCCCCGGCTGGATTGGTAATTTCTTACTCAAAGCAGTCAGTTCATCATGGAATAAGTGCTCACACTGACGAATAATCATGTCAACAGCACTATTTTCTTTTGCCGCATCCTCACCAATTAGCGATATTTCAGACAGGTTATGTTGCTCGCTCCGATTATTAGCTGCGGCCTGATAACTGCTGTCGAAATTGTCGTTAACCTTCGCTATATAGTTTTGCTTAATCTCGTTGCGAACTGAACGAAGATACTCCTGCAATTTACTGTATTGATCTTTACCCATCGCTTCGCGTTTTCTGCCTAACTGCATACCAAACTCAAAATCGATCTGCATACAGCAACCATCGACCAAGTGCTCAAAATTTTGCAAAAAAAGTGACTTAAAAGTGTTATTAAAAACGCTAACCGAACCGGCTGTTTGCCCTACTCCGCGCTCGTGACCGGAATTTTCAGTACGGGTCTCGCTACTATCTCCAGTATTGATAGCTAGACTGAACTCTGCATCCTGTTCTTGCGCAACACCGGCGAATCCACCTTTTAAAATCTTCGCCTTAAAATGATTATTAAGTAATAAAAATGCGGCCGCTTCACTGGCCTTACCGTCTCCGCAGATAACAATATACGGCTTTTCGCGGCTTAATGTTTTAAGTTGTATTCTCAATGAGAAAAAAGGCTCATTGATACTGCCTTCAATATGCTGTTTTTTATATTTCTCCGGCGTACTGACATCCAACAATATAGCGCCTTTCCTGATCGCGTCCTGCATTTCCTGATATGTAATAAACGCTAAAGAAGGCTCTTTAATCAAAGATACAAACTGTTGTTTACCCAAGCGTAATAAGGAAACATCTGTCAGCGCTGTAATTGTCAAATCTCTAGGCGCACCGGAAATCAACGCATCTTCACCAAAGGTATCGCCGGTTGCAAGCTCACGTATCTTAATACTTTTGGCATTGGGCGATACTTTACGCGTACACAGACATTGACCGTCTTTGATCAGATAGTAATAATCGCCCTCGCTGCCTTGAGCGATAATAACGTCATCCTTTTTAAAATTTACGACTTCCAATCCCATTATGATTTTTTGTAAATTAATAGGAGGAAGTCGTCGAATAACCGGCGATTTTAATAAAGCAGTCATCCAGTCGTCATCTGAATGGGCTCCAATCTCTTCTACAACCATGTCCTTGCTGTCCTCTTTTATCTGCATCGGCGTTAATTGCCTAATTCGCCACACTTGCCAAAATTAAATTTTACGATCACTAACTGTTACTGCTACAGCTTCTAATTGATCAGCCTAAAAATAAACCGAAAGAAAGCGCTTATTTTTCATTCAAATGCCATACGCCTTGCTCGGTCAATAATCCCCGTTTAAGCCAGCTTTCCAAGGTTAAACGGTCTTGCTGGTATACATCCGGGCAAGGCAGGGTAGTTTCCTGTTGATGTTGCTCAACTGCGGCAATCCAGTTTTCCCAGACAGCAATATTTTCCGTAGTAAAACGTTCATCGTCTCGACTGCCTAAAGCGTAGAGCATTGCTGGGGTATTTCTACCCTTAACGCAGATAAAGCCTAAGCGCCTGGCTGGGATATCCAGTTTTTTTGCGGTTTCCACAAGATCTTCCGTAACGATAATCTCGGCGTTGAACATGCGCGTCAAGCCTTCTACTCGCGACGCCAAGTTCAAGGGATCACCGAGTATTCCGAATTTTCTTACTCCATGCTTAGGTCCCAAATCACCCATCACCACTAGGCCTGACGTCAAGCCAATCCCTGCATTGATGGTTTTGTCTATTTGCTCCAGCACTGCCGGACCTAATTTATCGCCATATCGCAAAGGTACCGACGCAAAAAAATTCTGTTGCAAAATAGCCAGCTCTAATGCCGCCTGTAAGGCATCCTGATAAACCTGCTCCTTATTGCTTTCAAGAAAAGGCCAATAATAGCAAACCATGTCGCCGACATAGCTTTCGAGCCAGCCGTGATATTTATCCTGCAACATCAACGACGTTTCGTTCAAATAGTCATTCATCAGGTTGAGGAGGCTTTCAGGCTCTTCCAAGATACCGGTTATCGTGGTGTAGCCTTCGAGATCGCTCATTAACACCACGACCTGGCTACAGGTATTCTTGAAACTTTCATCGGTTTTTAATTTAAGCAGCATGCTGTGAACTTGCTGAGGCAGATATTGACTGGCCAGCTTTCCCTCTCGAAAACCTATTACCAAGCGCGCGCCTGTCGTCTGTAAAGCGCCTGCGATAAACGTCGCCATGGCCGCTGTAACCGGCCAGAGCTGCAACACCGGATTAAGAAAACACAATGCAACCATAATAATAAAGATCAGGCTGCCCACTAACCATAGCCGCCATGGCCTTTGATAAGCACCTGTCAAAACGCTGATAATTGCTATGCCAATGAACAATATCGCATTGATAACTTGGCCGAGCCTACGCGGATAATCGTGATTTAATAACGTCTCTACGGCATCGGCAAGATATTGCGCGCCAGGCGTTAACAGCTTGGGGCCGATAAGAGCGACCGTCATCGGTGAGATAACCGTATCGGTCGTCTCAGTAGGGCCTGTTACCTGAAAGATAATGGCTCTGTTTTTGACCAAGGCCGCAGTATTAAGTGCTGTGGCCTGGTCGCAAGATGCCAATGTACTTAACGGCAGGAACAGCCGTTCATCATTGCTTTGAACTTCATAGAGTGGCTTACTTAAGCGAATTCGCCGACAGGGATGACCTTTATCACAAATCTCATTTTGGCTTTCATCTGCTAAAGATGCCCGTAACAGGTCAGGATTAACCGATTCGGCAAGCCTTAAAACGGCATGTCCCTCAGTTAAATCGATCCATCGTGCAATAGGGCTGTGCCGTGTCACCAAGTGATCCAGTGCCTCAACACCTTGCCCGGAAATAAACATAGTTGCATCGAAATCAAACAACAGAAAATCCGGCAGATCCTTTTGTCCGGCAGGAAAAGGGGCCATGCTGAATTGCGACATAGCCTGCCCTGACATCTTTAACGGGGCCTTGCCTGCGTCACTACTTAACACTTGACACTGATCGCCTGATGTTACCGTGCATTGCGGTATGGACCAGCGAACATCACCATTTAGCTCAATGCAGGATGCATAAGGCATACGCCCTTCCAGTTCTTTCGGCACCCTGGCATCAAGAAAAATACCTTTACCTCCCGCTGCTGCCAGACGCTCCGCAGCCAACGCAAACAGCGGCAATGACTGGATACGGGCCACATCCGCCGGAATCTTTTCGTCCATAACGACAACGGCAACATATTTCCATTGGCTGCGAGCCTGCCTGACAACGGCCGAATCATGAATCCAATAATCAATTCTGTTGTCGAAGGTGTAGTCCAATCCGATGCCGGCCAAGGCCGCTACCAATATAAAATTCAGTAGCAGCTTGGTATTGATCAGCGGCGATTCAGACATCGAACTCTAAAATTGACTGGTTAGCCAAACAGCTTTAGATGATTTAGGATAGGAGAAATCCTTGATAACAGCCGTCAGACAATCGATAAACGGTTTATCGATATTATTTTGTGCATTGGCTTTGTCAGCGGCAGGAATCACGGTATTCACTCGGCTATTCGTTTCTACCAGCCAACTGATTTGAACTCGGGCGTCGGTATGATTGATAACCCTGCATAAGTCGACATCCGGTTGCATGGCTGAAACGATTTGTTCCTTTTCGGTTTCTGTACCATTCTGCGGTGAATCTGTTTTATCGGCATCGTCTATTGGCGATAATGAACGCATTCTGACCGACGTAGTTCTTTCTTCAAGCCCCTTAGGCTGTTGCTCAGAATCAATAGCAGCTATAACACAACTGAGTGCATTTGGACCAACAGAGCTATCGCCGCAATTCATTTTGTTACCCGTCCATGAATCGCAATTAGCCAAACCGCTGGTTTTTATCCACGGAAGTTTGTCACTGTTTACACTAATACTAATGGACTTTGACGAGCGATTTTGGCAAATCCCCTGCGTTTTTTTTGCATCGGCACCTATGGTCTGCGACTTAAACCACAAGCGCGCACCGGGCATTAAATTAAACTCGCTACCTACAGCAATATTGTCATTCGTCTTGCACGTATTGCCGGTAACAGCAACACCATTACTTTTGTTTGCCAGATAGCGTAAAACGCCGCACTCATCGGCATGCAAAACGCTAGCGTAGCCCAGAAACAAAAGGGCATTAATCAATATCATATTTTTTTTAAATTTTATTGGCATCTTCGCACCTGAGTTTTTTATGTACTAAAATTTATATTTAACCGTTTAGCAGCCATGACATGATCAAGTTGAGAAATTACTCAACCCGGCATTGCATATGCGCATCGGTAGCCTGCCATCTTCGTTAACGTCTTTCCACTGATCCTAAGGTACCGGACAGTGCCCCACGAAGAATTTTTCATGTATAAATAAACAGAATTTAAACCTTTTTTGAGTTACCCACTAGTTTTTATCTAATCAATATCAAATCTAGTCATCACGGCAAATAAATACGCCATTTCATCCCTCCCAACGCTTCGCTTTTTTGGCCTTCCAGCAGCCCTCCCAATAGCCTGACTAACTCATAAACAACAGCCATACCGATACCGTGCCCATGAATATTTTCGTCAGCACGTACGCCTCTTTTTAAAATTTCAGCCAGTTTTCCGGCAGGAATTCCCGGCCCATCATCTTCAACCTCGAGCAGCACGGCGAAGTTCCGCCGGCCTTTACGTTGATTCAGGGAAACGCTGATTTTCACGGCATGCCTACACCATTGGCAGGCGTTATCCACTAGGTTTCCGGCTATTTCATACAGATCGCCTTCTTCATAATAAATCGGGCTTTGTTCCGGCACGGCCATATCGAACCTTATATTTTTATCGATATAAACTTTACCCAGCGATGCACTTATTTTCTGTATGACTATCGATAAATCCAAGGTTCCGGCGGTTTTATGCTCACCTTTTGCCGCGGCACGCTGTAATTGATACTCGATGATTTCATCCATTCGAGAAATCTGTTCTTTTACCGTTTCCGTATTAACGCTAAAAGTATCGGCGCAACCGCGCAGTATCGACAGCGGCGTTTTCAGGCTGTGCGCCAAGTCGGCCAAGGCATTACGATAACGTTCCAGATGTGCCCGCTCACTGTTGATGAAGGCGTTAAGGTTTCCGGCCAGCCCTTCCAGTTCCGTTGCATAATCTCCATCCAAGTGGGTTTTGCGTCCTTTTTCTATTGCCTCAAGATCTTTTACGATAATCCGCAGAGGCTTTATGCTCCAGCGCAATAAGATCAACTGGATAAATACCAAAAACAAACCGAGAGCTAATAACCAGACTCTTAAGGTTTTCCTGAATCGTTCCACCTCACTGCTGACAAACTGAGCATCTTCCGTCACTGTAAAAATATACTCACGTTCTATACCTGCTACATTTTTCCAAATGACCGCATAATGCAGCGCGTAACGATTGTGGTCAGCTAACAAAAATTCAGAATTGCCCACGCTTAATTCCGGGGGAGGCTTTACATCAAGACCGATGGCCGAGGGTGAGCGCCAAACCAGATGCTTTTTGGCCAGATGTATAAAGCCGTAAAGCCCGGAACCCGGAGTTGCAAACTGAGGTTCCGGCAAATTGGCCGGCATGCTTAAATCGCCGGAATTTTTAAGTTCGGCAGCCGATAACAGCGAGTACACATAAACCTGCAACTTTTCCTTTAAAGCCTGTTCGGCGCTCTCGCGAAAGCCCTGCTCAAGCACCACGGCAGCCAAAGCAAAGAATGCGGCAAGCACAAGACCGGCTGAAACCAGTAATCGAAAGCTTAAGGATTTAACTTGCATTCGAGGCTTTATTCGAGGCTTTTAGGAATAAATGGGAGGATCATAAGTGTCTTAACAGTTACTTACCAAATGAACTTACGAGAAGAAAAACAGTATCTAAGAATCGAATCAGTCACGCTCGGCGTGAATCATATAACCCCGACCACGCAAAGTTTCTATCGGTTTACGTGTACCGTCCGGATCAAGCTTCTTTCTCAAGCGACCGATAAAAACCTCAAGAACGTTGCTGTCGCGCTCGAAATCTTCATCATAAATATGAGCTGTTAGAACAGATTTTGAAACCACCTCGCCTTTGCGGAACATCAGGTATTCCAGCACTTTGTATTCGTAAGCGGTTAATTCCAATTTGATACCGGACACAGTGACTTCCTGGGCCACTGTGTCCAGTTCGATGTTGTCATGGGTTAATACCGGATGAGCTGCTCCGGCTGACCGCCTGATTAAGGCATTAATCCTGGCCAGCAATTCTTCATAATGAAAAGGTTTAACCAGATAATCATCGGCGCCAGCTTCCAAACCTTCTACTTTTTCCTGCCATCGGCTGCGGGCAGTTAAGATCAGGATAGGAACCGTCACCTTATCTTTACGCAAGCGCTTGATCAGCTCGATGCCGGAAAAATCGGGTAAACCAAGATCAACCACAGCGGCATCAATTGGATACTCCTTGCCCATGTAATAACCGTCGCGGCCGGTATTAGCGGTGTCGACAGCAAAGCCTCTATCCGCAAAGAACTGCTGGATCTGTTCGCAGAGCTTTACTTCATCTTCAACAACTAGAATACGCATATTTTTGTTTATTAAGCTTAATTGACCAATTGACCGGTTTGGGCATCAATTTTGTAATATTGGATACGGCCATCGGGCGTCAATACTTTAATGATATGAGTTTCTTTGCCGTCGATCAGCTCTGTTTGCGCACCCAGCACTTTGTTATAGGTACCCTCAATGATGTGCTTGGTAGCTTCGTCCAAACTGATGCTTGCCGGCGGCAGGTTATTTTCTGCAAAGCAGCTGGTGGACAACATCAAGAAGAATACCGCGACTTTAAGCAAATTTCTCATAGGCAATCCAGGGTAATGAGGCTAAAAGGTATGCAAAGCTACCGTCAAGCCTGGAACGACCAAAGCAAACTTTGGTCTCCAAAACGACAGATACCGGAGTTAATGCTTGCTTTGTAATTTAAGAGCAATGGCGTTGTGTTGCGTACAAAACCATCACTCTAGCTAATGCTTTTTTAGCATATAGCGTAAAAAGAATTTTAACTCATCACCCTGAATCGGTACTGAACATTTAGTGTAAGGATACGCTCTGAACCATACTGCCGATTGCTTGCCCAAATGATGCGCCAAGCTTACCTGCAATTTTATCGATCAAACGTTCCTGCTGACTGAAATCGACCAGTGTTTCCGCGCCAATTAATTCCTTAGCAACGTAATCCTGGTTGCCAACAGCGTCAACGATACCCAATTTTACGCCTTCTTCACCAGTCCAGACCAAGCCTGAAAACATGTCGGGGTGTTCTTTAAGCCGGTCGCCGCGACCGGCTTTCACTGCGCCGATAAATTGCTGATGCACTTGATTTAACAAGCTTTGCACATAATGCGTTTCCTCTTCTTTAGATGGAGAGAAAGGATCGAGCATGGCTTTATGCGCCCCTGCGGTGAATAACCGGCGTTCCACGCCCAATTTTTGCATCACATCGACAAAACCGAAGCCATCCATCAATACACCGATAGAACCGACCAAGCTGGAAGGATTGACAAAAATCTTGTCGCTAGCCGAAACAATAAAATAACAACCCGATGCGCAAATATCGCTGACTACCGCATAAACCGGTAAACTAGGATGCTCTTTCTTGATTTTCCTGATTTCCTCATAGACATAAGAAGACTGCACAGGACTACCGCCCGGCGAATTGGCATGCAAAATAATACCCTTGGTATGTTCGTCTTTAACTGCGTTTCTCAAGCTTTCAATAATACTGTCCGCGTTGGCCTCTTTACCTTCGGCAATCATGCCGACCACATCGATAACGGCGGTATGATCCTTACTGTCAACACCAAAATCCTGACTGATTTTGGGATAGATCGCGACAGCGGACAGGACGATCAAATACGCAAACATTATACTTTTAAAGAAAATCCCCCAACGCCTTGCCTTGGCTTGCTCGGCAACAGCGGCTAGCGCCAACTTTTCAATGACCTCTCGTTCCCAGCCGGGTTCGCGCGTAACTTCTGGTTTGCTCTGATTGTCCATGCTTTATTAACCTCTAATAATATTCAGTAATTCTGCCGGTTGCTGTAAGCACATCAACGGGCGGTATTGTTGCAATGTGTCTTGCGGGTGCGCTCCGCACGATACCGCTATGGATGATATTTGGGCATTCATTGCCATTTGCAAGTCATGAGTGGAATCCCCTACCATCAAACTGCGTTCATTGGCTGCCTGAGTATGTTGCATAATCTGATGCAGCATTAACGGGTCCGGTTTGGAAGCGGTTTCATCGGAACAGCGGGTGATGCAAAATAGATTCTCAGTACCGGTCGCTGTCAGCGCCTCTTGCAAACCTGTCCTGGTTTTGCCGGTCGCTACAGCCAGTTGATAACCGGCCTGCTTCAGTTCGACCAACATATCGTAAACGCCAGGGAACAAATCGTTACGGCTTAGTTGCCTGGATAAATACGTTTGCTGGTAACAGGTCGTCAATTGCGTCAACGTTGCTTGATCGGCATCGGGAAATAATGTCGCGCAGGCGTTTGTAATGCTCAGACCGATCACGTCTTTTGCCGCCTGCGGTTCGGGAATATCGTAACCGCTCTGATCTCCGGCCGTTTGCAGGCAATGCACGATCCAGTCTATCGAATCGATCAGGGTCCCGTCCCAGTCGAATATGATCAAATCAAACCTGTTCTTCATGTTTTAACAAATCTTCCAATTGCTGAGGCAGTGGTGCCAAAATGGTTAGTGGCTCACCGGTAACCGGGTGCTGAAATTTTAATTTTTCCGCATGCAGGAACATGCGCTTATAGCCTCGATCTTTAAATTCGCGGTTAATGTCATCCCGTCCGTAACGTTCATCGCCGACGATCGGATGCCCAAGACTGGCCGCATGAACTCGTATTTGATGGGTGCGTCCGGTTTTAGGTGAAGCTTCAACCAGCGTCGAATCGCTAAATAACTTCAAGCGCCGAAACAGCGTCTCTGCCTCTTTGCCAGCTTGGCTGATCACAACCATGCGCTCGCCGCCTTTATTGATGTTTTTTAGCAAGGGTGCTGTAACGACCAGCTTTTTTCTGGCCCACTGCCCTACCAATAAAGCGAGGTAAGTTTTATGAATGTTGTCGTCGCGAAATAGCTCATGCAAGCGTTTCAGCACACTACGTTTTTTAGCAATAATCAGACAGCCGGAGGTATCTTTATCAAGCCGATGCACCAGCTCTAAAAAGTGTGCTTCGGGCCTGATCAGGCGTAGTCCCTCGATAATGCCCGAACTCACACCGCTGCCGCCGTGCACAGCATAACCGGCCGGTTTGTTAACAATCAGGAAACCATCATCTTCAAACAAAATACCCTGTTGCAAGGCCGCTTGCAAACCCTGGGGGACATACGACTCTTCGCTACGTTCGGCCACCCTGACCGGCGGAATTCTGACTATATCGCCTGTAACCAGACGGTATTTAACATCGACGCGTCCCTTATTAACCATAAATTCACCTTTACGAACAAACCGGTAAATTCGACTTTTAGGTAAGCCTTTCAAAAGGGCAAATAAAAAAGTATCCAAGCGTTGATCGCAATATTGTTCGATAATTTAGATAAGTGGTAATTTTAGTGTAGCGTTTTTTTCTGCACTATGCGTCG
>CAZJOY010000022.1:0-31087 GCA_964547705.1 uncultured Methylobacter sp.
CTGGTTCCGCGAAGTAAGCCCCAGGCCGCATGATACCGGCATGGTGACGATGGTCACCCAAAGACAGAACGAATTTGAATTGCATGCCAGGGCCATTTTAGGCTTGCCCGTCGATACCGGCATGCAAAGTACAGGAGCCAGTGCCGTCATCTTAGGCGGTGTGGATGCACAAGGAGTGATTTACGAAGGGCTGGATAAGGCGCTTAGCGTCCCAACCAGCGAAGTCAGATTATTTGGCAAGCCTGACGCGTTTACGCACAGGCGTATGGGTGTTGCGTTAGCTACTGCTGAAACTGTCGATGAAGCCAGGAACAGGGCGGTCAAAGCCGCAACGATGATCGTTATCAAACCTGACAAATAGGAGTGAATCTATGATAAGAGTTGCCGTGGTTTTAACCGGTTTATTGCTCTCGAATGAGGCTATGGCCGACATCTTCAAATTTATCGACACTGACGGCCGAATTTACTACACCGATAAACCTAAAAACAGCCTGTATAAGCGCATCATACGCACAAGACCGATAAACTACGCCGCGGCCGTGCCTTTTATCGGCGTTAACAAAAAGAAATTCGCCGATCTGATTGCCGAGGCCGCCAATCGGCATCAAGTCGATGTTAACCTGCTGCACGCCGTTATTCAGGCGGAATCCGCTTACGATGCCGGCGCAATATCCTCAGCCGGGGCCGTCGGCCTAATGCAGTTAATGCCCGATACCGCAAGACGTTATGGTGTCGTCGACCGGCGCAATCCCGTTCAGAATATTGACGGCGGCACTCATTATTTGAAAGACCTGCTCAGAATGTTCGATTCAAATTTGAACTTGGCCGTTGCAGCTTATAACGCGGGAGAAGGAGCTGTGATGAGATACAACAATTCCATCCCGCCCTACCCCGAAACGCGCAATTACGTTAAAACAGTGCTGAGCTTGTATAACAGGCGCTCTTGAGAGTGTGAAAATGATTCCTTGTTGATGGTAGAGCTAAGGAACCAAGCATGATAAACACAAGCGACACCATCGACTTAAGCCGTTTCACTACCGCCCAAGAAAGCGTCTATGACAGCGTCCTCGCAGAATTAAGAAGCGGTCGCAAACGAACTCACTGGATGTGGTATATATTCCCTCAACTTGATGGTTTGGGGTTCAGTACCACATCAAAATACTATGCGATTAAAAGCATAGAAGAAGCCCGGCAATACGTGAATCATCCCGTGCTTGGGAAAAGACTATTGGAATGCGCGGAAGCGGTCTTGGCCGTTGAAGGACGATCCGTTTCAGAAATCTTCGGTTATCCTGATGATTTAAAGCTTAAATCTTCGATGACCCTGTTTGCCTATGTCGCGGCGCCAGGCTCAGTGTTTGCTCGCCTCCTTGATAAGTATTTTAATGCAGAGCAAGATGCTTTGACGCTGCAATTATTAGGCAAGATAACAAAGTAAGCCCATCATTCTCGATTAATCAGCGCTATGACAACCGTTGAATCCGTTCGTTACTTAATCGACCGAGGAGGTTCTTATGAAACGTCAACTTTTTGCTGTACCGGTACTGATATTATTCTCAAGCACTGGGTGGGGCCACGGCCCCCTGAGCATCCATAACCCGAACCCTTATCGAATCAACGGTAACGCCCATAATCCGAACCTTTCCATTAATCCTTATCCTCCACAACTGCATAACAATCATTACTACGGCCACTTTAACAATAATCTATCCGTATCGCCTCTATACCAGCATCATCACGAATCTCCATATTCAACTCACACTCCACACGGCATCGGTAGTCCATATACCCCATACAGCACGCCGAGTCCTTACGGAACTTACCGTAATCCTTACGCTCCGGATTTATTCAATAGCCCTTATGATCCCTCTGTTCCACACAGCCCAGGCAATATAGCTAATCCATATGGAATGTACGGCAGTCCTTACCATTCGAACTCGGCCATTAGCCCTTACTCGATAAACAGTCAGCAGCTTTATAACAACAGCCACAGCTATGGGTATTACCACGGAAACTTTCCTCATAATCCCTATACTCCAAACTCCGGATCGCCTTCATATGGACCTTATAACAATCCATTCCATCAAAATTGGATTAATAACCAGCGAATGAACCGGTAATCATCAGGATAAGTAAATTCTTACGGCACAGCTATAATAACCAACATTGGTCGATTTATTCCGCCCGAAAACCGCTCGAACCGACAGCGAAAATCATCTTATCAGACGAGATTTCGGTTAAACTGTTCAATTCAGGAGCGTCTCCTGGTGACGTTTAAATTTAACACGATAGTATGCAACGAGTCAGTTGCTAACCTGTAAATATCTAAACCACAGGTAAGCAAACTGCTCGCCGGTCGATTCATCTCGATGCGGCTTTGCATTTGATTTGCACTCAAGATTAATATGGATTATCACCCTATTCCCGGTAACATCGAGCAAGACACTCCCTTGATTGATATCGCCACACGCAATGTCATCCGGCTTGGACCTGAAGACGCCGTCGGCGAGGCCGCTCGCATTATGGCCGAAAAACATATTTCTTCGGTCGTGATAACGGATCAGGATGGACATCCATCGGGCATTGTCACCGAACGCAATATGCTGCGTGCGATGCAATCAAAATGCCCGCCCGAAACAATGCTTCGAAAAATCATGTCCGCACCGGTCATTACAGTGCCCCCATCAATAACATGCCTGGATGCTTATCAGGTCGGCCTGCGCAACAGCATTCAACACCTGGTGATAGTGGACGAGGACAAGCTGCTGCTCGGCGTGGCCAGCGAGACGGATTTTCGCCAACACATTAACCTTTCTGTTTTAGCCGGACGGCGTCAGGTAGCGTCGGTCATGAGCCGGTCGGTGTTTACCCAGCCCCCGGAAGCCAACCTTCGAGATACGCTGAATCTGATGCATGCGCACCATGACAGCTGTGTAGTCATCGTCGAAGATAATCGTCCGATAGGTATTGTCACCGAGCGCGATATCGTTCGCCTTTACTCCATCAATCCTGAACAAACCGACGTTCCAGTCAGTCAGGCCATGACCTCACCCGTCCTGACCATTTCGCGGGAAAATCCCATCAACAAAGCGGCGGAACTGATGCTGTCCAACAAGTTACGCCATCTGATTGTAGTTGACGATAGGGGCCGAATAGCGGGTTTGCTTAATGAGCACGACCTGACACATAACATGGCGCTCCGCCTGATTGACGATAAACTGATTGCGGAAGGTGTATTCCTGCATACCCTGGTCAATACCATTCCCGACATGATCTGGCTGAAGGATATTAACGGCGTTTATCAAGCTTGCAATTCGCGCTTCGAGCGTTTCTTCGGTTCAACGGAAAAAGACATTATCGGCAAGACCGATTACGATTTCGTCGATAAAGAACTGGCGGATACTTTCCGCGCACATGATTGTCTAACCATGGCAAAAAACAGCCCCTCCGTCAATGAGGAATGGCGCACCTACACCGATGACGGACATCGCGAATTACTGGAAACCATCAAAACGCCGATGCGCGACAGCCAGGGCAAATTAATCGGCGTACTCGGCATATCGCGCGATATTACCGAACGCAATCTGGCAGAGCGCGCCTTGCTGGAAAGCGAAAGCAAACTGCGGGAGCAAAAGGAATTCCTGGCTTCTATTTTAGAAAGTTCGCTTGATGCTTTTATGCTGATGAACGCGGACGGAATCATCACCATGTGGAGCAGCCAGGCGGAAAAAATGTTCGGCTGGACGCGAACTGAAGCGGTCGGACGGTTAATGCATGAAACCATAGCCCCTACCCGTTTTCACGAGGCCCATGCCCAAAGCATGCGGCATTTCCTGTCTAACGCCGAAAAAACCGGCCTCAATACACGCATAGAAGTTTCCGGCCGGCACCGTGACGGTCACGAATTTCCAATCGAATTATCCATTTCCCTGATTAAGACGGAGAACGGTTGCGAGATCAGTGCTTTCATTCGCGACATTTCAGAACGCAAGCGCATGGAACAGCAACTGACGGAACGCGAGGGCTTGTTTCATGCGATCTTCGACCAAGCATCCAACGGCATTGAATTGATAGATCCCGATGAATTGCGCTTTGTTGAAGCTAATCCCGCGGCATGCCGCATGTTGGGCTATACCTATGAAGAATATCTGCAATTGCGTCTGGAAGATACTCAGGTTGATTTACACGGAGAGGCCTTGGCTATGGTGGTGCGGCAGTTGGAAGCATCGGGAGGCACAACTTTTGAGAACCGGCACCGCTGCAAGAACGGCGACATCCTCAATGTCGAGGTCACTGCACGGATGCTGGATATGCCGGGCAAACGCCTGCTGGTCGGCGTCTGGCGCGACATTACCGAACGCAAACGGGCGGAGGAAAATCTGGCGGCACGGGAGCGCGAATTCCGCACATTGGCTGAAAATTCGCCGGACAATATTGCGCGCTACGATTGCGAGGCGCGCATTCTTTATGCCAACCCAGCGCTGATTCAAACACTTAGAATCTCATCGGCGGACCTGCTTGGCAAAACACCGATGGAAACCGTACCCGGCGAGCTTTTTAAAGAATATCAACAGACCATCCTGTCTGTCGGAGCTACCGGAGAAAGCTCCAGCTATGAACAGGTCGTCCCGGTAGAAGACGGAAAACAGCCCCAAGTACATTACATCCGTCTGGTCGCCGAGCTGGGGCCGGACGGAAAACCTGTCGGTGTACTTGGCGTCGGCCGGGACATCAGCGAAATCAAACATGCTGAAGAAAGCTTGCGTATCACGGCCAGCGTGTTCGATAACAGCCAGGAAGCTATCCTGATCACCGACGCGAATAACACCATCATCGACGTCAACCCGGCTTTCACCCATATTACCGGCTATCACCGTGAAGAGGTGCTGGGGCGTAATCCAAAACTGCTGAGCTCGAATTATCATGATAAGGCGTTTTACGCCGGGATGTGGAAATCTTTGCAGCAGAAAAAGTCCTGGCGCGGCGAAATATGGAACCAGCGCAAGTCCGGCGAAGCATATGCGGAGCTGCTCTCGATAGCGGCCATCTGCGATGACAAAGGCAAGGCGCAACGCTACGTCGGGGTATTCTCCGATATCAGCTACCTTAAAGAGCATGAGGCCGAGCTGAGCCGCGTCGCCCATTATGACGCGCTAACCGGCATCCCTAACCGGGTGTTACTCGCTGACCGCATGCGCCAAGCCATCGCCAAGACTGCTCGCGAAAAGAATCTGATCGCAATCTGCTATCTCGACCTCGACGGTTTTAAGGCTATTAACGACAACCTGGGGCACGATGCCGGCGATCAGGTACTGATTGAGGTCTCTAAACGCATCAAGAATACTATCCGCGGCGGGGACACCGTTGCCCGCTTGGGCGGAGACGAATTCGTCGTACTGCTGGAACTGGAAAAAGGCGAAGAATGCGGAGTGACGCTTGAACGCTTGCTTACCGTGATCGCTGAACCGATTATCGTCAAGGATAAACCGCAAATGCTGAGCGCCAGCATAGGCGTCAGTCTTTACCCGCTGGATGACGAAGACTCGGACACGCTGCTACGCCATGCCGATCAAGCGATGTATGTCGCCAAGCAATCGGGCAAAAACCGCTTTCACATTTATGACACCGAAATGGACCTGCGCGCCCGCAGCCATAATGAATTACTGAAAAATATCCGTTACGGATTAGACAACAACCAGTTCGAACTGTACTTCCAACCCAAAATCAACTTAAGCACCAAACAACTGGTTGGCGCCGAAGCGCTAATCCGTTGGCATCATCCTGAGCGCGGTTTACTTCCGCCAATTGAGTTCCTGCGCCTGATCGAAAACACCGAACTCGACATAGAGATCGGCAATTGGGTCATTGCCGCTGCGCTCAACCAGCTCAACCGCTGGCATTTCCTGGGCCTGGACATTGAAATCAGCATCAACATATCGGCTTATCATCTCGAATCGCCTCGTTTTACGGAAAAGCTGCTGCAACAACTTACCCGGTACTCAAACATACAGCCGGGCAAGCTTCAAATCGAGATATTGGAGACTGCGGCGCTAAACGACCTCTCCATCGTCTGCGGAATTATTCGGGAATGCCGTCAATTCGGAGTGGGCTTCGCGCTGGATGATTTCGGCACCGGTTATTCCTCGCTGTCTTACCTGAGTAAATTGCCGGTTGACGTGCTGAAGATAGATCAATCTTTCGTCCGGGACATGTTGGAGGACAAGGGCGATAGAGCCATTGTCCAGGGCATTATCGCACTGGCGCAGGCATTCAGTCGCCAGACCGTGGCTGAAGGTATCGAAACCGAAGAACATTACAGCACCTTGCACGATATGGGTTGCCAGATCGGGCAAGGCTACGGCATAGCTCGTCCGATGCCGGCAGACGAGCTGACGAACTGGTGCCCCCAATAATTATTCGGCCAGCGCTTGCTTTAAAGCCGCGTTAAACCGCTCCGGCGCTTCCTGAGGAATAAAATGCCCGACATAAGGCACAACAATAATTTTTTCCGTCGCAGAAGGCCGGTTGGTTTGTGCGGCGTTAATATGAATCAACGGGGCCTTCAATTGACTTCTCTTGTTTTTATAATCGTTCGATATCCATTTAAAGATATTGCTTAATGCGCTGATGCCGACTTCCGAAGGCGCTGAAGCCATGTCGTTAGCAATGCGTTGAACGATTGCCGGGTCTACCTTCGGCGAAAACATGCTCGTCACCATCTGGTAAGTCGTTTTATAAAAATCGGCCTTAAACGGTGCCAGCATTTCACCAATTTTGTCTTCCGGCGGCCATTGGAATTGAGTTTCAAACGAATCCACGGCGACCAGTTTAATAGCCTGTTCCGGCATTCGCTGCGCGGTTTCGATAATGACCGAGCCGCCCATCGAATGGCCGACCAGGATTACTTTCTTTAAATCAAGGGCGTCGATCACACGCTCTACGTCATCCGCAAAAGATGAAATCGTATAATTTTTTCTTCCCGCTCCCGATTGGCCATGCCCCGCCAAATCGATCGCAACTACGCGATAATCGGCGGTAAAGTCGCTCATTTGCGCCTGCCAGTAACTGCTGTCGCAAGACCAGCAATGCACAAACACCAACGCCGTATCGCCGTTGCCGCGCGTCGTAAAATGTATCGGTACGCCGTCGGACGATTTGACACTGCTTTCAATAACTTGGTCTTGTTTTACGGGTGCCTCCTGACAAGCCGGCAGGCAGATCGCAGTGAGTAATAAAGCTATTAGTCTTATATAAAATTTCATCGTTTTTTCCTTTTTTAAACTGATTATTTTGCCCGGCTAACCACATAAACGCCGATCAATATCAACGCGGTCCCAGACAGTTGCGCTACCGTCAACGTCTCACCTAACAGTACAAAAGCCAATCCCAGCGTACCTACCGGCCCTATGGAACTGATAATAGACGCCGAACCGGCGCCGATTCGGTGAATCCCTGCATTCATAAAAAACGCCGGCAGTACGGTGGAGAAAACCGCCATAATCAGCGCCAGCCAATACACTTTATCCGGCAGATTCAATAATTCAACGCCGTGCTGAACCGAAAAATGCAAACCGGTCGCCAAGCACGCAACGGTCATTGAATAAGCGGTAAACCGCGTCGAGCCGACCCGCTTAACCATCATGCCGCTGCCCATCAAGAAGAAAGCAAACGCGATAGCGCTAGCCAGCACCAATGCCGAGCCTAACAGCAAGCCCGACGATGCCATTGCCCCCATGTTATCGACAAATACAAAAATCATCCCGGCATAGCTTAAAACCAGCGCAAGCGCCTGATGACGGTTAATAGCTTTGCGTTGCGCCGCCGCTGTAAATAAAACGACAAAAGTCGGATACAGAAAGACGATCAGGCGCTCAAGTCCTGCCGAGATATATTGCAGCCCGGCAAAGTCCAGAAAGCTGGCGATGTAATAACCCAACAGGCCTAAGCCGAAAATCATCAGCCAGTCCTTTCCGTTTAAAGGTTGCGCATCGTTTGCCTTTGCCGAATCGTTAGCCGACCATAATGCGACAATCAGGAAGAACGGCAGTGAAATCGCCATGCGCAGCACCAGCAAGGTGATTGCATCCAATTGGTGGCTGTAACTGTAAGCCAGTTTGACCAGTACCGCTTTGGCCGAAAAGCCAAACGCGCCGAGTAAAACAAACAGGTAGCCGAAAATAACCTGACGATTGTCTTGCGGTATAACGGATTCGGGCTGATGCACAAACTTCTCCTTAAGATGGAAAACTGCGAATCTCGCCGGAAAGACTACCAAAGCAAAGCGGACAAGACCCGCAGTTGCTTTGCTAAAATGGGATTAATGAACCAAAAACACAGCACTGCGACAAAAGCTAATAAGCTTTCGCAGCCATCGTGTGCTAATTTTCAGGGATGAGATTATTTGGTTCATGGCTTGTATTCTATGGATAGGGCTCTGTCGTGTCAATTTACCTTGACTGAAAATGTAACTTTTAAATTTAACCATAAATGGTAATATGGATTACCATTTAATTTAACGAAATTTCATAACCATGAATCACATCGCGATAAAAATGCTGATGGGAGATCGAGGCAAATACCTTGGTATTGTCATGGGGCTGACTTTCGCTTCGTTAATCATGACCCAACAACCGGCGATTTTTTTGGGACTGATGGCGCGCTCATACAGCTTCATATCGGATGTCGGTTTGCCCGATATCTGGGTCATGGATTCAAAAGTGCAGTTCGTCGATGACATCAAACCCTTGCAGGACACCGAGCTGTACCGGGTGCGCGGTATTTCCGGCGTGCAATGGGCCATGCCGATGTACAAAGGGCTTTTAAAAGCCCGGCTGATGGACGGCACCTTCCAAACCTGCAATGTCATCGGCTTGGACGACGCCACGTTAATCGGCGGCCCACCGGTCATGCTGGAAGGAACGATTGAAGACTTACGCCGTAGCGACGGCGTCATCGTCGACATAGACGGCGCCCAGGACAAACTGGGCAAACCTTCGCCGACACCCGGAGGCAAGCCCATTCCGCTTAAAATCGGCGACAGCCTGGAATTAAACGATCATCGCGCCATTGTTGTCGGTATCGCCAAAGTCACCCGTACTTTTCAATCCCAACCGGTGGTCTACACCACCTATTCTCGCGCAAAAAGCTATGCGCCCAGGGAACGTAAGTTGTTATCGTTTGTTCTGGTTAAAGCCAAGCCAGGCCAAGACCTCGCCGAATTAACCCGCCGTATCCGCACAAGTACCGGCCTGGCGGCTTATACGCGCCAGGAGTTTATGTCCCTCACTTATGAATATTTCATGCATAACACCGGCATCCCGATTAATTTCGGCATTTCAGTGTTATTGGGATTTATCGTCGGCGCGGCCATTGCCGGACAAACTTTCTACAACAGCACACTGGAAAACCTGCGCCAATTCGGCGTACTGAAAGCAATGGGCACCAGCAACTGGGTATTGCTAAGGATGATTTTGCTACAGGCGGTTTTAGTGGGTACCATCGGTTACGGTTTAGGCGTTGGCTTAACCGCAGTGTTCGGCTTTTCGATGCGTCACTCGATACTCGCGTTCAAATTTCCGTGGCAACTATTGTTGTTTAGCGGTGTCGGAGTCAGCCTGATTTGTATCTTTGCGGCGCTGCTCAGCATCATTAAAGTGATCCGCCTGGAACCGGCTATTGTGTTTAAAGGCTAAAACATGAATCCGTCATCATTGGCAGTGCGCTGCCAAAATGTGGTCAAAACTTATGATACCGGAGATCAAAAAGTAAGCGCGCTTAATGGTGTCAACCTGGATATTGCAATGGGTGAGCTGATGATGTTGGTGGGTCCGTCGGGCTGCGGCAAGACCACGTTGATTTCAGTCATTGCCGGCATTCTCGACCAGGATGGCGGCTATTGCGAGGTGTTCGGCGAGGATTTACTAAACATGAGCAATCAGCGCAAGCTGAATTTCAGGGCGCGCAACATCGGTTTCGTTTTTCAGGCTTTTAACCTGTTGCCTTCGCTGACCGCGGCCGAAAACGTATCTGTTCCGTTGATCATCAACGGTATGAAACGCGCCGAAGCAGAGCGCAGAGCCGCCGCAATGCTGGAACAAGTCGGCTTGGGCACGCGAGTAAAGGCGTTGTCTTCGGAACTTTCCGGCGGACAGCAGCAGCGTGTCGCTATTGCCCGAGCACTGGTTCACAGCCCAAGACTGATTGTTTGCGACGAACCCACCAGCTCGCTGGATCATGAGACCGGGCATAATGTGATGACCTTACTGAAGGATGTAGCCTTACACAAAGACCGGACTCTGGTCATCGTTACCCATGACGCGAGAATTTTCGATTTTGCCGACCGCATTGCCGAAATGGATGACGGGCATATTGTTAAGGTTAAAGAAACAAGGGGCAAGGCTAAAGGTTAGAAATCGCGCGGTAAAACTTTTCGTGCCTTTCGTGCTTTTCGTGGACAATGACCATGAAGATTTACAGTGCTTTCAATCTTGGTTAATCACCTGAGTTAGATTGAGGTGGATGCGTTGCTTATCCACCGAAGCTGTCACTAACGCTATATGAAAACGCTATAAATCCTTCATAGCTTTTATGTTGTTCATGGTTTAAAAATAAAACTTCGTGTTCTTCGTGCCTTCGTGGTGATGTTTTCTTAATGTTATTAGCGGTAAAACCATCCTCAAGAGGTGATATGCAAGTCAAATACACATTACCGATATTAGCTGCGGCCGGGTTTCTTTTCGCGGCCTATACCGTCGTCAGCAGCAATAAGCCGGTACCGGTCGCTCCGGCCGTTGCGGCTCCTGCCTCCGCGCCGTTCAAATCGTTTATTGCCGGAGCAGGAATTGTCGAGCCGAAAAGCCAGAATATCGCAATAGGCACGCCACTGTCCGGCATCGTCAAGACTGTAGCCGTCAAAGTTAGCGACAAAATCAAAGCCGGTGCGCCGCTGTTTTATCTGGACGACCGCGATACCCGTGCCGAACTGGCCGTTAAACTAGCCGATCTTGCCAAAGCCAAGGCGGGCGTAAACGAAGCCATAGCCTCACTCAAAGATACCCAATCGTTAAACGATCTGGCCGAAGCCATAACCGACCGCCGCGCCATCAGTTCCGAGGAACTACTTAGACGCCGCAACGCCCTGCTGATCAGCACTACCAAACTGGACAGCGCCAAAGCGTTGGTGCAGCAAGCCGAGGCCGCACTGGCAACGACACAAACGACACTGGCCCGGCTCACCGTTCAGGCGCCGGTAGCCGGCGAAGTATTGCAAATCAATATCCGGCCGGGCGAGTTCGCTCAAGCCGGAGCCCTGAATACGCCGTTGCTGGTGCTGGGCAACATGGATCAACTGCATGTCCGGGTCGACATCGATGAAAATGATGCCTGGCGCTTCGACAAAAACAGCAAGGCCGTTGCTTACCTGCGCGGCAACCGGAATTTTAAAACCGACCTGGTTCCGGCGTATGTCGAGCCTTATGTCGTACCCAAAAAATCGCTGACCGGCGACAGCACCGAACAAGTCGATACCCGCGTATTGCAAGCGCTGTACAGTTTTGACAGGAGCCAATTGCCAGTCTATGTCGGACAGCAGATGGACGTTTTCATAGAGGCCAAGGACTCTACGGTTAAAGGCGGCTCGCCGTTATGAGTTATCGCCCGTTTGCGCTTATTGGCCTATTGGTTTTATCCGGTTGCGCTGCTGTCGGCCCCGACTATGAACCACCTAAAATGCCCATTCCCCGGCAATGGGCTGAAACAACTGCGAATACAGGTTCCCAACCTGATAAATGGTGGAGAACCTTTAACGATCCGGTACTCGACAAACTGATCGGCGACGCGGTCGCTTCCAACCTGGATTTAAGGCTGGCCTTGGAACGGATCAAAGATGCCCGCGCTCTTCGCTCGGCAACCATTGCCGCAGGTTTGCCCAGCCTCGATGCCAAGAGCAATGTCAGCAGGCGTTTCAACAATACAACCTCACCAGCCTCCCAAACCGGCACATCTTCGGTAGGCGGCGGTTTTGGTATCGGCAATCAGCTGATCAATATTTTCCAAATGGGCTTTGACGCGCAATGGGAACTGGATTTTTTCGGCGGCGTCAGACGTGCGATAGAAGCCGCCGATGCAACCATTGAAGTCGAAGTCGAAAACAGCCGGGATGTGCGGGTGACCCTGTTAGGCGAAGTCGCCCGCAATTACATTGAGCTGCGCGCCAATCAGCAATTAGCCGCAATAACCCGTGAAAATTTACAGGCGCAACAAGAAACCCAAGAATTAACGCAAATCCGGCAGCAGACAGGCCTTGCGAGCATGCTGGAAGTTACCCAGGCGCAAGCCCAGGCGGCCACGACAGAAGCGCAATTGCCGAATTATGAAACGCTTGCCAAACAAGCTATGCATGCGCTCAGCGTATTGCTCGGCAAAGAGCCCGGTGCATTATCGGCTCTTCTTGAACGGCAAGGCGTAGTCCCAACCGCCTCTCAGACAATCACCAATCTCCCCTCGGAATTATTACAGCGCAGGCCGGACATTCGCCGCGCCGAACGCCAACTGGCCGTTGCCAACGCATCGGTCGGCGTCGCAACCGCCGAGCTGTATCCGAAAATCAATCTGGCCGCATTCATCGGCCTGCAAAACACAACCATCACCGATTTCACGCCGCTTGGTAAATCATGGTCGGCAGCAGGTTCACTGACCATGCCGATCTTCAACTGGGGAAAACTGAACGCCAATATCGAAAGTAAAAAAGTGCAATACGAACAAACTTTCCTGAGCTACCAATCCACGGTTTTATCGGCTTTTAAGGAAGTGGAAGATGCGCTAATCGCTTACAGCAAAGAGCAAGAGCGGCGCACAGCATTGGCAAAAGCCGTTGCTGCGAATCAACTGGCCGTTCAATTAGCCAACGAGCGCTACCAAAAAGGCCTGACCGCGTTTCTCGATGTTCTATCCAGCCAAACCGCGCTTTACCAAGCCCAGAGCAGCCTGATCTCCAGCGAGTCCCGGCTTTCCAGTAACCTGATCGCGCTCTATAAATCGTTAGGCGGTGGCTGGGAAACTGAGGCTATTGCAGGTGATGTTAAATAATAGCCTGCCGTTCCGCCTAATATTATGTTAATCCAACAAGATAGGCCGATAAGACAAAAGCTCCGAAAACGAAAATAAACCGGTCGCAATTCTCAACGGCTTCTATTTTATAATTGAATCATGCTTCATGTTTGCCCCTCATCGCCATTCCGGTATCGGTTCATTATCAAAATGAAGTGCCAGGATCAAAATTTAACGTTCCGACGAACACAAGCATCACAAAAGGTAGCAAAACTTTAGCTATCATGTCTCCAATGCTAACCGAGTACCTAACAACGTCCCCAGCTTTTCTCAGGAAAACCGGCAAAATGCATGACTTGTACTGTTATCATAAATAACCACATACCAGTCAATCTCAAACGCTAAAGTTCATATTCTACAATCCCAACCATGGAATAGCTTCGCGACTTGATAGCTTTTCATGTAGAATATTTAAAGTTTAACCTTAGTAAAAAATCAATCGTGCCTATGCATAGTTCAATAAAGAAGCTTTTGATCGTCGATGACAGCAAGGTGTCCAGAATGCTAATTCGCACACATATCCTTGCTCAACGTCCTGAATGGATGATTTTTGAAGCCGCCTGCGGTGAAGATGCGATTAAATTTGTTGATAATGAGCTTCCCGACTACTGCACTATGGACATTAACATGCCCGGCATTTCAGGAACCGATGCCGCTGAGCAGATACTATCCAAATATCCATCGATAAAAATAGTTGTTTTCTCGGCAAATATTCAAGAAGTCCACCAAAACCGTGCCCGTTCGCTTGGGTCTGTATTAGTCGCAAAACCGGTCACGGAAAAATCCATTGCTCTCGCACTAAACTATTTCACAGACTCCGAATGAGCGATCTCAGCGAACTTCATGTTGATGCTTTAACGGAAATATTTAGCATTGGCGCCGGCCGTGCAGCGTTGAGTTTGAGCGAAATTGTCGGCGACGAAGTGCATATTTCCGTTCCTTCTTTGGTGGTTGTTAACTCGGAAAAAATCGATTCAACAACATTAGCGCTTAATGGCGGGCGGTTTGGGGCCGTAACTCAACACTTTTGCGGTCCGTTTAATGCCGAAGCAGTGCTTTTATTTACCGAAGATCAAGCATTAAAAATCGTCGGAGATATGATGGGTTCGCAAATGAGCATTGAGGAAATTGCAGAATTCGAGCACGAAGCCATGTGTGAATTGGGCAATATTATTTTGAATGCTTGTCTATCCGCTATGGCTGATATACTCCACTTCACATTGGAAAGTTCTCTGCCCAACTATAGAATAGCGTCAACCGATGAAATTCTTTGTAGACTCAAAGAAAACGCCGATCAACCTTATGTGATGGTATTGCATATTGATCTTTCGATCGAAAATCGACATACGGCAGGCAATCTCGTCTTTCTATTGAGCTCGTCATCTCTGTCTAATCTTGTTGTTCATATTAATCAATTCCTTGGCAGTATTTCATGAATGCAATGGATACACGGCGTTTTGGCTTAGAAGATATATTCAATGCGATTAACATCGGCTTAATTATCGTTGACGCCGATAGCAAAGTCCTACTCTGGAATGACTGGATTGCCAAACACAGCAACATCGAAGAAGCTGATGCCCTTGATCGCCAACTTGAAGACATATTCTCGGAACCGGTGTCCCCGCCCTTCTTGACGGCACTTCAAAATACCTTGGCGCACAGGTTGCCCGTGGTTTTGTCTACAGCTCTGCACCGTTCGCCATTGCCTCTTTATAGCACGTATGAGGCCAACCAGCCCAAAACAAGGATGTATCAATCGATCACGATTACGCCCATTCAGTCGCAACTGAATGAATCGTGTTGCCTCATTCAAGTAGCGGATTCCAGCACGTCAATGAAGCGAGAAAAAATATTGCGCTCGCACTCGGAAATCCTGAAAAAAGAAGCAATAACGGACAGTTTGACTAATATTTGCAACCGCAGATTCTTCGACGCGCATTATGAAATAGCAGTAGCTGAGGCAAAACGGCAAAAACATCCTTTATCGATCTTCATGATCGACATTGATTTCTTTAAGCTTTACAACGATTATTACGGGCACATAGCCGGCGACAATATAATCAAGCAAGTCGCGGGCACGTTAAAATCACAGCTGTCACGCGCCACGGACGTCATTGCGCGCTATGGCGGAGAAGAATTCGTCCTTATAATGCCGCATTTGCCACGAAAAACTGCCGAACAATTCGCTGAAAAACTTAGAAGCTCTGTTTTTAACCTGACAATACCGCATATAAAATCCCATTCGTTCAATCAGGTAACGATTAGCATCGGTCTTTGCTCCGGCATTCCTGAAAACGATAGCAATCTATTAGACAAAGCTGACACGGCGCTCTATCAAGCCAAACAAAACGGTCGCAACCAGTACATTTGTCTCCCGCTTGACGATACCGAAGAATATCTTGAACAATAAGCCTCACTCGCCAGGTCGAAACTCAAAATCATAAAACGGACGAAATTATGATGGATATTGAGTCATCCATAGCCCAATTAAAGCTGAGTTGAGCAGCTTGTCTGCTCAAACGAAACTTATGCCCTTTGGGTATAAAACCCAGTTAAATTTTATTCCGCTTCATCGTATGAAATTAAAACCATCCGCAGCTACATTAGCATTAATTCTTGCCCTTTTCCCTGCCCCGCAGCAGGCTGTCGAAATTAATAAAATTGAATTGCCCGACATGGGAGATTCTTCCGGCACCCTGATTACGCCAGCCGAAGAGAAAGAGTTTGGCGAAGCATTTTTCCGCAGTCTACATTCGCAAATTTCCATCAATCAAGATGCCGAAATTCAGCAATACATTCAGACCATTGGAGAAAAACTGGTCATCAATAGCGACGCGCCGGGCAACCCGTTCCATTTTTTTGTGGTCATGGAAAAAGACATTAACGCATTCGCAGGACCTGGCGGCTATATTGGCGTAAATTCCGGATTAATTTTAATGACTGAAGCCGAAAGCGAGCTAGCGTCGGTAATGGCGCACGAAATCGCCCACGTTACCCAGCGCCACTTATACCGGGCTTATGAAGCATCCAGCCGTTTATCGATTCCTACCGCCGCCGCGACGTTGGCTGCGATTTTATTGGGCACGCAATCACCCGCTCTGGGGCAGGCCGCCATAGTCGCTATCCAGGCCGGTAACGTACAGTTTCAAATCGATTTTACTCGCGAAAACGAGGCCGAGGCCGATCGTGTCGGCATGCAAACTTTGGCGGGTTCTCAATTCGATCCACGCAGCATGCCTACTTTCTTCGAACGCCTACAACAATCCAGCCGTTACTATGGTCAAAATGTCCCTGAATTTCTAAGAACTCACCCGGTTACCGCCTCACGTATTTCCGATACGCGCGGACGCGCTGAAACTTATCCTTACAAACAATATCCCGACTCGCTCGGCTATCAGCTAACCAAAGCAAAAATTCGGGTACTAAGCACTCCTGATCCAACCGAAACACTTAAATACTTTCAATCCCGATTAACTCAAGGTACGACGGAACAGCGTGTCGTAGCTCGCTACGGGCTTGGACTGAGCGCACTTAACTCACAGAAATTCAATGACGCGGAGTCTATTTTCCAACAACTGAGTAAAGAATATCCAAATCAGGAGCAGTACATTGCCGCATTAGCCCGTACTGCGCTGGAATCTAAAAATTACAGCATCGCACTAGCCCGGTATAAAAAATTGACCGAGCAATTCCCGAATAACGAAGCCATTAAGCTTGAGTATATTACTTCCCTGTTAAAAGCGGGTAATGCGGAACAGGCCCGGAAAAACTTATTCCAGCTAAAGCCTAAAACCCAACAGCAACCGATTTATTCACAACTATTGGCGCAAGTTTATGGCGACTTGAATCAACCTGCCGAATCGCATCGCTATCTTGCGGAATACTACTTTGCGACGGGACAAACCAGGGATGCAATCTTGCAAATAAAACTGGCTCAAAAGTCAAAAGGCCTTAATTTCCAACTTTCCTCTATTCTTAATGAACGACTCAACTTCTTTATCAACGAAGAAGAAGAGGCCAAACGCAACCGGTAAAAGCCTGAACCTTACCTGAATAAATGGCAATGACTGCCCGTTATTTTGTTTATTAGCAACGCCTAAAATTACATAACATACTGTATTTATTAGGCGTTTAATCTTCCATCATAATTTTCCCGATAAACCCCATTTTTAGATAGACAAAGAGAAGGCATTTGAATAGAATTTGCCCCGGTTTAAGGGAGTAAGCCCGGTTTAATTACCGACTAAGAGGGGGAATTTAGTCTTTATAGACTAGCTGATAATAATAATAAAATAAGTGACACTGCTTGGGTCAAGTTGCAAACGACAACTCAATAACAATAATAACAGCACTCAACACGCCCGCTTTATGCGGGCTTTTTATTGTCCAAAAAAGACAAAAGGCGAAAGGCAAAAATCCCTTTCACCTTTCACCTTTCGCCCTTAGCTTTTAGCCTTTCTTATCTACATACTCAACCGCACTCCAATCCATCCGGCTCTGGGCGCGCCTGGCGATACGAAGCGGTTATTGTCAAATTGGGGAAAGACCTCATCCGCCTGCCCATAAACACCGAATGAGTTGTAGTTCTTGTCGAAGATATTATTGATTTTCCCGAACACGGCAAAATTCTTGGTCACCTTGTATTCCGCCGTGGCGTTAAACAGCCAGTAGCCGGCTAACGGTGCCGTGGTATTTGCCTCGTCGCCCCTGAAATACTTATTGCCGCTGTAGATGCCGTCGATACCCAACGATACGCGCTGCCATAAATCGACACCCACAGACGCTTTGTAGATATGCTCGGGGATACCCGGAACTCTCTTGCCTTTGCCGACAGCAATCGCCTCCTCGGTATCCAGCGGATTCTGGATATCAAAGCTATCCATAAACCGGGCATTCAAATAGGTATAGTTGGTCGAAAAATGCCAGTCGTCAATGCCGCTGAACAGCTGCGGATAATTAATTGTCGTCCCTGCTTCTATGCCGTAGCGGCGGGTCTTGCCCACATTATCGAAATAACCCTGACTGATCAGGCCGCTGGAGGCGTCGCGGCGAAAAATAATGTCGTTGTGGTTGATGGTGTTGAAATAACCCAGATTCCATCTCAAGCCACCTTTACCTAACAGCTTATCCAAATCGCCTCTGATACCGCCTTCCCAGGTTTTCGCGACCACCTGCTCTAACGGAGGATCGGCCACAAACGAGTTAGGCAATTTACACGGCGCCGTCGGATCGGCGCAGCTTAATTCCATCGGCGAAGGAGCACGGGCCGACTCGCTATAGCTGCCGTACACGTTCAGGTTATCCCGGATTTGATAAGTCAATCCGGCGGAAGGGTTAAGCCGCTCAAAGGTATGCGAACCGTCCAGGGTTTTTTCGCTGTTTCTATACCTATCTTCCATGTTGACATGAATATAGTTGTAGCGGCCTGCTACAGTCGCAGTTAGCTTATCGGTAATCGAAAAACTGTCGGTCAGGAATACGCCCACCGTTGAGGTATTGGTATGCAAACGCACCCTTGATTCATCGACAAGAATGCCGCTTTGCGTTGTGCCTCGCGTATCGGTCAGCGAGCCCAGCTCGGTGTCCGACCCGAAATGCGTTTCGGCATAATCGTAACTGGTACCCACGGTCAGATTGTTTTTATGCTTGAACAAGTCCCGGGCAAATGCCGTCTGCAAGGTGCCGCCACGGCTGCGCATATAGGTTTGGCTGGTGTTATTGGTTGCGCCTTCAACCGCGTCCGTGGCAACCACCGGATTGCCATTGATGTCCATAACGGCTTCCTCATCCGGATCGTCCTCGGGATCCTCGCATAAAAACCCGGCATTGCCTCCGAATTCGCAGTCGTCATAATCGCTGTTGTCGCCGTTAAAAGTCCTGATCCGGTTCTGCCGGAAATAGGCATTGCCGCTGACTTCAACATCATCGGCCAAATCATAGCTGCCCGCCAATTCGGAAAAGAACATGCGCGTGACAGTCTGGTCGGGATGGGTAAATACAGCCGACCTGTTTTGTTCCAGCAATTGAATAGGCGCAGCGCCGTTGCCTTTCATATTGTTATCGTTGCCGCCCAAAGTCAGGTCTAAAGAACCTTTATCGCCGCGCCAACTCAACGTACCGAAAGCCTGATCGGCCTTGGTCGGTGAAAAATCCCGCCATCCGGCTTCCTCAAAGTGATGCAGGTCTATAAAGTAGCCCCAGGTGCCGTTATTCCAGCCGCTGCTCAGTTCCTCGGAATGCCTGTCCCAGGAGCCGCCGTAAGCTTCCAACTGATGTTTGGGCGCTGAAAACCCGGTTTTGGTCTTGATCGATATGGCGCCGCCCAAACTGTTCAGGCCGTAAACCGGATTCGATCCGGGATACAGCGCCATCGAATCAATCGCCCCTTCGGGGATTAAATCCCAATTGACGGTATCGCCGAACGGTTCGTTAAAGCGGACGCCGTTAACGTAAGTCGACAGGCCTTGCGGCAATCCCAACAGCGGTGACGCGACAAAGCCGCGATAAGAAATGTCCGGCTGCAACTGGTTATTTTGCGCTTCATTGATATGGACGCTGCCCAGATAGCGGTTGATATAATCCGCCAAGCTGATGCTTTGGGATTTTTCCAGCTGTTCGGAAGAAACAGTCTGAATGTTAGGCGCAATTTTATTAGCCTCAACACCCGTTGTCTGTAACGGGGTAACACCGACGACGTCGATGATTCCCAAATCCAGCGGCGTATCTTTAGCCGATACCGCACCGGCTGCCGTTATGCTTAGCCCCAGCATTGCGCAGGTAAGTTTTTTCATTCTCCACTCCAAATAAATAATTCCCGCCATGATAGCCAAACTATGACTACGGCACTAGGCAACCGCCGCCAAAAGGAAATATTCCTATGTTTATAAGGAGTATCGAAACTAGCTCACAGATACACGATGCAACTCAAGGCGATACACGACAAACAAACCCAAGCCATGGGGATTTGGTTATAATGTCCGGCGCACATTCCAAAACAAGCTGATGCAGGTAACTCTTATGACCATAACAACAAAGACTGTAACAAAATTGCAACGCTATTTTGAAGATCAAGTAGATGCCATAAAAGCCAGCGAAAATTATCAAAAACTATTGGCGATGCCGCCGCTAAAACGCTGGGCGACAGTGGCGGGATTATTCCTGTTATCACAATTGGTCGTGTTCGGCGGTTTATATTTAATTTTCGGCCGGATCGTTGTTATCGGCTTTTTTGCCAGCATTTTGGCAGGATTGGCGACAGGGCTCGGCGCTTTACCTGCACTGTTTTTCAAAGACATCTCCAAAAACCTGTTCAACAGTATGCTTGGAGCTGCCGCCGGCGTTATGCTGGCGGCAACCGCATTTTCCCTGTTGGTTCCCGGCATGGCATACGGCAACCAAATCTGGCCCGGCAAAGGCATCTATGTCGTCTCCCTGGGTATGTTGATTGGCGCTTTCTTTCTACATTATGCCGACCGCCAGTTACCGCATGTGCATTTTGACTCAGTCTCCGATGTCCAACTGACTTCCTTAAAAAAAATCTGGCTGTTTATCATCGCAATCACCATTCATAACTTTCCTGAAGGCATGTCCGTTGGTGTGAGCTTTGGTTCCGGGGAAATGAAAGACGGTGTGGTTCTGGCTATTGCGATAGCGCTGCAAAATATTCCCGAAGGCTTGGCCGTCGCCCTGCCCTTGGTCGGGCTAGGCTACAACAAATGGCGAGCAGTAGGCATTGCCACACTGACAGGTCTAGTTGAACCTGTAGGCGGCTTGCTCGGCATTACCATGGTCACCATTTTCGAACCTATTCTGCCGATTGCCATGGGCTTTGCTGCCGGCGCGATGCTGTTTGTGATCAGTGAAGAAATCATTCCCGAAACCCACTCCGACGGCCGTTCCCGCTATGCCACCTTTGCCTTAATGGTCGGCTTTATCATTATGATGACCTTGGACAACATGCTGGGTTAACACCCTACATCTTTCACCGCCGTTGTAAGTCCACAGCGGCGTATGCAGGAAAAAATCGTTCTCAGGAAATTCAATGGATCATCTTCAAAGCTATTTACAACATTTTCTAACGTCACTGAGCACAGCGCCTATTTACGAAAATCTCCACAGCTCTTTACAGCATTTTTCATCATTATTAAGCAACGGTAACCTTGGCGAAATATCCGCCACCACAGCGACCAGTTTTGCCTTGATTGCAGCCGCTGAAATTGGCGATAAAAGCCAACTGGTGTGCATGACGCTGGCATCCCGGCACAGAGCCATGCCGGTTCTGTTGGGTGCTATCGCCGCCTTTGCCTTTTTAAACACGTTGGCCGTTATGTTTGGCATTGCCATTGCCAGTTGGCTACCGGAATCTATAGTCGCGGCAATCGTTGCTATCCTGTTTGCAGCCTTCGGTATCCATTCGTTGCGTGTAGAAATGGAAGATGAAAATGAGGAGGTTAAAGAAAAAAGCGGACACGGCATTTTCTTTACCACTTTTTTATTGATAACAGTGGCTGAGTTCGGCGACAAAACCCAGCTTGCCGTTGTTGGCTTAAGCAGCACCGCAGCGCCTATTGCAGTATGGCTCGGTTCGACTATTGCACTGGTCTCAACATCCGCTCTTGGAATTCTGGCAGGCCGTACTATTTTGCAGAGAGTTCCGTTAGTGTTGCTGCACAAGATCAGCGGAACTATCTTCCTGATGTTGTCCGTTTTTGCAGGTTACCGGGCTTATGTAGATTACATAGGATGAAAGCAGGAATAGTTGCCGCGAATTTCAAAGAAGTTTCACTATTTCTTGAAAATTAAGCCCAAATATTATCGATTTGGATCAATTAATTTATTATAAAAGCATCCAAAATTATTCCGTTGAAATCGTTGAACTCAGCGCTATTTTACAAATATAAAATCGATAAATCCGGCAGGACAGACATTGCCTCAAATAAATCAATTTTTTGCAGCACAATTATAATATTACGATTTCGCAGCTAGCTGCTGTTTAAGCCATATTAATGAATAACTCAAACAACTCGAAATAAATACTATAGCCAGAAAACAAAACAACAAATATAACGGCAATGAAACTGTTTTATATATCTCAGTTGCTATATTACCAATGATAACCCATTGAACCACATAAACAAGAGTAACATTTTCACCAAGCCATTTTAGATATTTCAATAAAATAGCCCTACCAAATAATTTATTTAGCTCACTCACAACAAAGCTATAAAATAATAAAAATAAAATCACCCATATAAAAAATACAATGCCATGATGGTAATATAAAGGCAAATCAGACGCGATAGAAACCGCATAATCCATTGTAAATATAAAAAACAATAAACACAAAATTGCCAACAATATTTTGGCCTTTTTCATATACTCCATTCTGAAATCATATCGCTGACTTATTCGATAAAATGCAATACCTGATAATGGATATGACAACCATGGAAACATCGGAAAATAGGACCAATTGCAGCTACCGTAAAATAAAGCAGAAATATATTTTATAACCATATTGTCAGGAATATAATCTAATAAAATCCTACCCAATAAAGAGGAAATAATAATGCATATAACTATAAAAATAAAACTTTCCTCAAATGCTTTTTTAAATACCGCAATAAATATAATACTGATACCCACAAATTGTAATATATCAACACCAAAAATATAGGGTAGCAAGTCAATCTGATATAAGCCCTTAACAACTGACATGATTAGGTTTAAATTTAATGCAATATTTAAGAAAAATCCTAGCCCTATAAATTTAACTCCTCTTATTATTAGCTGCCTGGAAGGCTTCTTTGAAACCATCAAAAAATAGCCGAAAATCACTGTAAAAACAGGAGCCACAGGCGGTCCGCCTAAAAAAAGCAATATTCTCCCTATACTGCTATAGAAAATAGAATTGCTTGCAAACAATTCTATAATATGCACTTGTATCATTAAGAGAACAGCTATTCCTTTTAATAGATCAGCAGTTTGAGCTCTAGCAGCCATATTAAGATATATAATTCTGGTAAAAAATTAGTAAGTTTCTAGATTCTGTTGGCATATTTTCGTAACGAAATTAAAGCCGAGGCAAAATACAAGCCCCCCAAAAATAATTCCAGGGAAACTTTTTAAATTGACAGAAAACCGGCGATAGCGTCTAAGTTTTACCGAAGAAGTACTCAATAAGCAGCATCCTTATACACAAACCAATCAAAGGTAGCAGCACTATCGCAACCCTATGCCCAATAGGGCTTCGGTTCCTGCCGATGAGGAGACTACAACATGGTGTAGGGCTACAGACATTAGGGTACCTCGAAATAGTACCAAAACAGCTAAATCTTGAAGTATAAATTAAGTACCAAATCAAGAAAACCAATCAACCGACGCATCTTTTCCCTGTTCTAGCTTCTTTAGCTTGAAATCAGCATTCTTGATGGGTTCAGGCGCACTTTGCCTGTGTCAACACGTGCTGCACCGCTATTCGGCTCTGTTTTAGAAAGTTAATCACCACGTCATGGCTAACGTGGTCCAAACACTCGGACAAGATTGAAACAGGTGTATTTGGTCGGCGTGCTGATCAAATACTCTAGGTACAATTATTAATGATTATAGCCGTTAGCCCAACCTAACATAACCTGTTCGGCTAGGGCTGCGAAGGCTCTAAATGCAAAAGATTGTTAATTTCATCAACCGTCCTATGCATTTAAATAAATCCTGAGCTAGAATACTTACGCAAAAACACGTAGATGAAAAATATTTAATAAAAATGACATATAACAAATATTTCGATTAATTCACTGACGAAATATCAGTAATTAGCAATCTCAAACTAACCTCAATATACGGAAGTGCTATGGACTTATTACCTTCAATTGCAATATTAAAAAGACTCGCATTGTCTGAAAGTGGTTTTGTATTTGATCCTTCATCGGGTCAGAGCTTTACTGTTAATGAAACCGGGCTTGCTATATTGCGTTTGGCTCAGCAAGTAAACGATATTGAGACATTAGTGAGCAAATTAGCGATGCAATTTGATGCCGATGCCGTTGAGATTGAACGCGATGTCCCAGACTTCGCTACCCGCCTCAAGAGCTTCCTGAAATGACCTTAACCATTGGTGTAACCGGCATGAATGCTCGTGCCGATAACCCAGGACCTGGATTAGCGATAGCTCGCTGCCTGCATGAATCCAGCTTGGAAACCCGTATCGTGGGCCTGAGCTACGAAGCGCTGGATCCCGGCCTTTACCACCGGAACTATATAGATAAAGGTTATATTTTGCCTTATCCATCACACGGTGAAGACGCTTTATTTAGCTGCCTGGCTGACCTACATGCACGTGAACATTTTGACATAATCATTCCTTGTCTTGATGCGGAAATGCTGAGTTTTGCCCGACTCGCGCCTGCCTTATCCTCTAGCATGGGTATTCGTACTTTTCTGCCCAACGCCCAGCAATTGGCTATGCGTAGCAAAGATCGTCTGTCGGAATTGGCTTATGTCGCCGGATTTTCCGTTCCATATACCCAGCCCGTTTATCAGGCCAGTTTTTTTTACTCTTGCGAGATGCAAGGCTGGCGTTACCCCTTGATCGTCAAGGGTCTGTATTATGACGCTAAACTGGCTTACAACGCTGATGAAGCAGTAGCAGCCTTCCATCGTATTGCCGGAGAATGGGGATTACCTGTCTTGGCTCAGCGCTGGGTTCAAGGAGAAGAGGTCAATTTGGCCGGGGTAGGCGATGGTGAAGGAAGACTTATAGGTGCGGTGATGATGAAAAAGCGCGCCCTTACCGACAAAGGCAAAGGCTGGGCAGGCATATCCATCCATAATGAGGAATTGCTCAATGCCGCCCAGGGATTTTGCGCCGCTACTCGCTGGCGCGGCGGCCTGGAGCTGGAAATGCTGCGTGATGAAACAGGAGCTCTTCATTTAATTGAAATCAATCCACGCTTTCCGGCATGGGTGTATTTATCTGTGGGAGTCAATTGTAACCTACCCGAACTTCAAGTCCGCCTGGCGCTAGGAGAGAAAATAATGCCGTTGCCGGCACCTTCTGCCGGGGTGATGTTCATTCGTTATGCAGAAGAAGTTATTGTGCCACTGGCGGAATTCGAAAATATAACACTATGGGGCGAGACCCTACCCAACGGAATAAAACAATGAACGAAACTAACAAAAAAACAGCCTGGGTCGCGCCGGTTATCGTCCGCCATAACGCAAGCGGTATGAACATGTTCAGCAATCTTCGGCACGAGCAATTTCGCGATGAAATTGACGGTGTGTCAATCGCGCAATTGGTGGAACGTCACGGTTCTCCCTTATTTGTGATTTCCGAAGAACAGTTACGTCAATCAGTACGGCGTATCCGTCTCGCATTCTCTACCCGCTACTCGAAAGTACGTCAGGCATGGTCTTATAAAACTAATTATCTAAATGCAGTGTGCGCGATATTGCATCAGGAAGGCTGTGATGCTGAGGTTGTCTCCGCTTTTGAGTATGACAAAGCTCGTAAATTAGGCATACCCGGCTCACGTATTTTTTTTAACGGGCCCTACAAACCACGGGCTGCGTTGGCGCGCGCAGTTGCAGAGAATTCGCATATCCACATCGATCACTTAGACGAACTCGCTTTACTGGAGGATGTGGTTCGCGAAGCCGGTATATTCGATTTTCCAGTTACGATTCGCCTTAACTTTGACACTGGCTATACCGAAGCCTGGAGTCGTTTCGGTTTTAATTTGGAAAATGGTCAAGCGATGGAAGCCGCTCGACGCATAGCCGCGAGTCCTCACTTAAAGCTGACGGGATTGCATAATCACATCGGCACTTTTATTACCGATCCGCGCGCCTATGCAGCCCAGGTAAATATCCTGATAAGTTTTATGGATAGCGTTGAAACAGCCACCGGCTGCACGATTACATCACTGGATATTGGCGGTGGCTTTGCATCGCGCAATGCTTTGCAAGGTGTTTATTTGCCTCCGGAGCAAGTTACCCCAACCATTGAACAGTATGCTGAAGCAATTTGCGGAGCTCTTGCTGTCGGACTAAAAAACCGTGAACAACAAGGTAAACCCTTGCCGGAACTAATATTAGAAAGCGGCCGAGTCGTTGTAGATGAAGCAGAGTGGTTGATTTCAAGTGTTGTTGCCAACAAGCGTTTACCGGATGGCCGACGGGCAATGGTAGTAGACGCCGGGGTGAATGTCTTGTTCACCTCTTTTTGGTACAACCATGAAGTAAAGCCAACGCGTGCTATAGAAGGCATTCCGGAAGAAACGGTAATTTACGGCCCACTGTGTATGAATATCGATGTTATGCGCCATTCAGTCAGTTTGCCGCCGCTCAAAACAGGCGATTTACTCTCTTTTTGGCCGGTTGGAGCCTACAATAATACTCAATGGATGCAATTTATCGCATTACGCCCCGCCGTTGTATTGGTGCGCCTGAACGGCCAGGTGGACGTGATACGTGAGGCGGAAACATTGGAAGATATCGTCAACCCGGAAAACTTGCCGACTGATTTGCAACTTGATTCCTTTATATGATGGCTCTTTACACCTTGCGTGTTTTTTTTAGTCAATTAGCTGAAGGTTATGCCTGGGTCTTATTAATGCCGTCAGTACCTGCCGGCTTTGGGGTGATGGCCGCCACATTTGCATCACCCAGACTGGGCATGGCAGGATTAATAGGGGCGGCAACCGCCCTATTGATGTCACGCTGGATGCGCATAACGGGGAGCTTATCATCCGTTTACATTTTTAACGGCCTGCTCACTGGAATGTTCCTTGCGGCCCACTATCAGCCCAACACGCTTTTTTTTGTGCTGCTGATGGTCACTACAGCTTTAGCTGGCTTGATAGCCAGTTGGTTTAACTCGTCTTTGTGGCAATTTTCCCATCTTCCGGTATTAAGCCTGCCTTTTTTTATAATGGCCAATCTCGCACAGCTCGCGGCGAGTAATTATCCATTGCTATTACCAATACATACATCAACGCCTCTTTCAGCGGTTTGGCCGGACGTTTTTTTCTCTAGCTTGGGCAGCATATTCGTCTTTCCCAATCTGTGGTTTGGCGCGGCATTGTTTATCATACTTTTAGTAACCTCTCGCACTCTCGCTTTTCTAGCAATAGTCGGATTTTTGGTCGGCATATTTTGGCAGTTTATTTTTAGCGGAGATATTACCACTCCTCCTTGGATTTTTAATTCAATGTTGGCGGCAATGGCGACTGGCGGCTTATTCGTATTGCCAAGTCTTGGCAGTTTATTGCTGGGAGTAGTTTCCGCTTTACTGGCAGCATTTTTTGCCACTGCACTGAATCACTTGTTGCTACCGTTAGGTCTTGAGTCGTTAGTTCTACCTTTTATATTTTCAACATGGCTATGTTTATTTGCAGCTAAACACTCGGGACAACCTGTGGTACTAGGTGAACGATTACAATCGCCTGAGAAATCACTGGAAGATGGGCGACTTGCACGTGCCCGTTTAGGCTCACCTTCCAGCATCGCTCTAACACCGCCTTTTATGGGCGAATGGCAAGTCTCGCAAGGCTGTAATGGTCTACATACTCATCGTGGTATTTGGCGGGAAGCACTGGATTTTTTAGTCACTAAAGACGGTTGTAGTTTTCGCGGTTCCGGCCAATTACTGGAAGATTTTTTTTGCTTCAGCCTGCCGATAGTGTCACCTTGTTACGGACAAGTAGTACAACTTGAAAATAACGTCCCCGACAATGCGATAGGTCATGTCAATCTGCGCGAAAACTGGGGCAACTACTTATTAATCCGTTTAAACACGGGTAGTTTTGTATTATTGGCACATTTACGGCAAGGTAGTTCATGGGTAAACGTTGGCGACTGGGTGTATCCGGGACAAATGCTTGCCTGCTGCGGCAATTCCGGTCGTTCGCCGCAGCCACATCTGCATCTGTCTGTTGTGCGTAAAGAAGCGCCTGATGCAGAGACTCAGCCTTTCCACCTATGCGGAATCCTGTTACGCAAGGAAAACTGCCCTGCGGCTTTCCACCTTTGGGCAAAGCCGCAGTCTAGCGATTTGGTTTCAGCAGCCTGGTCTGGCGCAGTGCGCCCCATACCCTTATTAGTTGGGCTTGGACGCAGCTATCAAGTACGCGTCAACGGAAGCTCATGGCAAAATTGGCAGATTACACCGCAACTCACGCTAACCGGACAATTCCGCCTAGTGGCCGATTCCGGGGCAAACTGTTGCTGTGAAGAAAACGGCGCGGTGTTTGCTTGTTACGGCCGGGATGGGGCTCGTGATGTTTTCTTTGACCTCTGGCTGCTAGCCGTGGGCTGTACGCCCGCATCAGAACAGGCTAAGCAATGGCAAGACGCTCCGCCAACACGTCTCTTGCCTGGAAAATGGCGCTGGTTAGACCTTATTTTATGGCCATTTGCAGCCGTCCTTAATGCCAACTATCAACGCAGCTTTGATCATGCAGCGAAAGTATGGCGTCAATCGGGTAGCTATAGCTTTTTAGGACTTCATACACTGACAATCGAGTCAGCAATTGTTGCGAACAATGGACTTACGCATCTTCGGGCTACAAGTTCTAACCAATGTTGGGAGATGGAATTAAAAGGAGCGTTTCAAACGAGTGACCTGGGTGTGCCCGAGCGTGAATGGACGATTTCTGTAAACTAAAAACTGAAATCTAAGTGAAAATACAACTATTAGTTTTACTGTTTCTGAGTTCGTTCGTTAACCCTTTAGCTCAAGCAACTGAAAAGTGGAAGTTTAATACTAAGGCACAAGGTTCGCTAGTTGACTATTCCGGCTCACAATATCGTGAGGGTGCGTATGAAATAGGCGGCCTGTTATCCGGCAACTATCTTGACGATGGCGGCTTTAATTTGGGTTACACCCGAACGGATATTAAATTTAAAGCCGGCTTGCCAACTATTAATCAGGACGCTTATTCCGCGTCTGTTCGTAAGCACCTTTACCTGGATAATGTTCCAGGTATAATTACTTTGAATGCCAATGGTTATCTGTTGAATAATAACGATTCTACGGGTGCAACCGACGCTGTTAATGTATGGGCGACACAAGCGAGCTTCGCCAGCTACAACAAGCTGTATTATTTGGATTTCGGTTATGCACGTAGTGATTACCGCAATCTGTCCGTCAATCAGTACACGCCAACAGCTGGATTAGGTCTTTTCAATGATGATGGCTGGCTACAGTTACGTGGCTATTTCATTGCTCCATCAAATCCGATGCTTGCCCAAGGTATAAAATCCACCCAAGCAGCGGAAGCAAAATATACTCATTTTCTTACACCGGACGGTCAATTTAAACCGAATAACATACAGATAGCGGGAGTTTTCGGTAATCGCTTGTATACAGTCGACATGGATATTGGTTCGGTCATTAACTTATCTGACATTCAAAGAGGTGGCTTCATTATAGGCGCGGAATGGAGGTTTGGTTCAACTGCAAAAATGCTGCTGCAAGGCGGACAAAATACTTATATCAATAGAAATATCGGTGATAATTATGAAAGCAGATTCTTATATTTAAGTTTCAATACGATATTCTAATAATTGTATAGGCAAAGAATTTTAAACAAAAAATAACAGAGTAAAAAAATATGATGAACAAAATGCAAATGTTAATATTATCGGCGGCTGTAACTTTTGCCCCCTGCACATGGGCAGACAATAGCGCATCATGGACAAAATCTTATACGCTGGAAACAGAAAAAAAATATGTTGAGGCACTTTCAGCACTTGATGCAATTCCTGCGGACGCTCCAGAAGCACAATTGGCGCTTTTGCGGCGAGGCTGGTTAAATTATCTGCTTGAACAATATAACGAATCAGTTAAATGGTACAAGCAAGCCATGCAGCAGAGTCCCAAGTCGCTTGATGCTGCTCTTGGGGTAACACTGCCCTTACTCGCTCAACAACGTTGGCAAGAAGCCGCGTTATATGCCAAACAAATTTTGGAAGTATCACCCTATCAGTACACCGCATTTTTACGGTTATTGTTAGCTGACGAAGGCGCAGGCGACTGGTCCGCTATGAAAAAACATGCTCAAGATTTAGCAGATCACTATCCAACCGATGCCACTGCTTTGGTTTATCTAGCACGAAGCCACGCTTGGCTAGGTGACAAAGAAGCGGCTCGAAAAGTTTATGGCTCTGTTTTAAACCGCATTCCTGGGCACTACGAAGCCACCGCTTATTTGAACAAGAAATAATTAATTTTTACACCAAATTATTGTTTGTTGCGATTCAAATCTAATCTGGCAATTGCTGACTTTTAGAAATATCTGCCAGGTTAGATTCAGCCGATAAACTTTTCTTTTCCGATAATTTTTCCACCGCAAAACGTCACCATTGACATTCAACTACAGAATATCTTTCTCTTACGTACGTTTATTATTCTAATCGTCAATGAAGGATGCCCCACTTTATTAAAAGAAATAAAGTAAAATAACTATTTTAAAATATTACCCCTAGATATTAAGTAGACAGCAAAGGTACATAATGAAGAATTATAAAATCGCAGTGTTAGCCGGTGACGGTATCGGTCCTGAAATTACTCGGGAAGCCATCAAAGTGCTCAAACTCATTGAGGAGCGTAATGATGTTTCTTTTGAACTGCTGCCCGCGGCTTTTGGAGCTTGCGCCTATTTTGAATTCGGCGATGCCTTTCCTCAATCGACTATCGACATTTGCGATCAAGCCGATGCCATTCTTAAAGGTCCGATTGGTTTAAGTCACGAACAATCCAAAACTATTCCGATTGATAAGCAACCAGAACGAGGTGCGCTGCTGCCGATGCGTCGTCGTTACAACACCTATGCAAACTTTCGTCCGGTTTTTCTGCCCAAAGCCCTGGCCCACTTTTCTCCATTAAAACCTGAAATCATCGGGGAAGGGATCGATATCATTATGGTCCGCGAACTAGTAGGCGGTCTGTATTTCGGCAATAAAGAAACCGGCATTAACG
>CAZJOY010000023.1:0-30677 GCA_964547705.1 uncultured Methylobacter sp.
ATCAAAAGATTCGGATTTAAATTTAAGTCCGGCAACTATTCGCAATGTCATGGCTGACCTGGAAGATCTAGGGTTGGTGCATTCGCCGCATACGTCGGCAGGGCGAGTGCCTACGGTCAGCGGCTATCGTTTGTTTGTTGATTCCTTGTTGACGGTTAAGCCGCTGGAATCGAAAGATTTAACCTTGTTGCATCAAAGTTTGTCGGTCAGCGAAGATCCTGGTGATGTGATCGGTGTCGCATCGCGCCTGTTGTCGGAATTAACACAAATGGCCGGGGTCGTAACTCTACCCAAAAGAGAGTTGGTCTGTTTACGGCATATCGAGTTTCTATCATTATCACATACCCGCGTGTTGGTTATTTTTGTTACCAATGAGCAGGAAGTTCATAACAGAATCATCCACACTTCTAAAGTATTCAGTCCGGCCGAATTACAACAGGCCGCTAACTACCTAAATTCGATTTATTCCGGTCGCAGCCTCGATGCGGTCCGTAAAGCGCTGTTAAAAGAGTTGCAGGAAGATCAGGAGCGCATGAATCAAGGCATGCTGGATGCAGTAAAAATGGCGCAGATGGCTTTCGATCAGGACAATAAAAAAGATGATTATGTGCTGACCGGCGAAACCAATTTAATGGGTTTTTCCGAACTGTCGGATATGGAACGGCTAAAAAACCTGTTTGAAGCATTCAGTCAGAAGCAGGGCGTTATTCATTTGCTCGATCAATGTATGAAAGCCGACGGCGTGCAGATATTTATCGGCGAAGAATCCGGTTATCGCGCTTTTGATCATTGCAGCCTGGTGACCTCATCGTATTCGGTCAGCGATGAAGTGGTCGGTGTATTGGGCGTTATCGGACCGACCCGCATGGCTTATGAAAAAATCATCCCTTTTGTCGATGTGACGGCAAAATTGTTGGGTGCTGCCTTGAATCCAAAATCAACGACCCCACTATAAATAATGTCTTTCTAGTGCCGTCGGGCATGGATATTAATTTTAAATGTTATGGAGCTATAAATAATGAGTACTGATCAGGAAGCGCCTGAATCCCAGGCTAAAACTGAAAACGAAACGGTTACAGAGCAACCGCACACTGAATTAGTTGAGCACGAACTTACCGTTGAGGAGTTACAGCAAGCGTTAGCCCAGGCTGAGCAAAAAGCCCAGGAGAACTGGGATAAAGCGGTTCGCGCACAGGCGGAAATGGAAAACCTGAAAAGAAGAGCACAAAAGGATGTGGAAGACGCTCACAAGTTTGCATTAACTAACTTCGCAAAAGAATTGCTGCCGGTATTAGACAGTTTAGTGCTGGGCTTACAGGCTGCGACAGGCGATAGCGAGGAAGTGAAGAAGTTCCGTGAAGGTAGCGAGCTAACGATCAAGCAGTTTGAATCAGTATTTGCAAAATTCAAAATTGAAACAATCGATCCCCTCGGCCAGCCGTTTAATGCTGAACAGCATCAAGCGATGGCTATGCAAGCCGTAGAAGGTGCCGAGCCGAATACGGTAGTTAATGTTTTCCAAAAAGGTTATATGTTGAACGGGCGTTTACTTCGTCCCGCAATGGTTCTGGTTGCCAAAGCAGCCGAAAAAAAGCCGGCAGATACTCCTAACATTGATGAACAGGCTTGAAATCAAATAAAGCAGCCTTATATCGGTAACAACTTTTACTTTTTAAATAAATACAAGCCCGGAGAATTCAATGGCTAAAATAATCGGCATAGATTTAGGAACAACAAACTCGTGCGTCGCGGTATTGGAAAACGGCGTCGCAAGAGTCATTGAAAACAGTGAAGGTGCACGCACTACGCCATCTATTATTGCTTTTACCAGTGACGATGAAGTATTGGTTGGACAATCGGCAAAACGCCAAGCTGTCACCAATCCCAAAAACACCTTATTTGCGATTAAACGTTTGATTGGTCGCCGTTTTAAAGACGATGTCGTGCAAAAAGACATCAAAATGGTGCCTTATAAAATCGTCGAAGCGGAAAACGGCGACGCGTGGGTTGAAGTTCACGGCAAGAAAATGGCGGCTCCCGAAATTTCAGCGCGTATTTTGATGAAATTGAAGAAAGACGCCGAAGCGTATTTAGGCGAAGAAGTCACCGAAGCGGTTATTACCGTACCGGCTTATTTTAACGACTCGCAACGTCAAGCAACTAAAGATGCAGGCCGTATTGCCGGACTTGAAGTTAAACGTATCATCAACGAACCAACTGCGTCGGCATTGGCTTTCGGTATGGACAAGCCAAAAGGCGACACCAAAATTGCGGTCTATGACTTAGGCGGCGGTACGTTCGATATTTCAATAATTGAAATCGCTGAAATTGAAGGCGAGCACCAATTCGAAGTGCTATCAACCAACGGCGATACTTTCCTGGGCGGTGAAGATTTCGACTCAAGAATTATTGAGTTTTTGGCGGCAGAATTCAAAAAAGAAAGTGGCGTTGACGTACATAACGATCCGTTAGCTTTACAACGTTTAAAAGAAGCGGCGGAAAAAGCCAAGATCGAATTGTCTTCAAGTCAGCAAACCGATGTGAACCTGCCTTACATTACCGCGGATGCATCAGGTCCTAAGCACTTAAACGTTAAATTGACGCGCGCCAAACTGGAATCACTGGTTGAAGAGCTGATAAATCGCACCAAAGGCCCATGCGAAATGGCGCTGAAAGACGCGAAGTTAAAAGCATCGGACATTAACGACGTGATTTTGGTCGGCGGTCAAACCCGTATGCCGAAAGTACAGGAAATGGTGAAATCCATTTTCGGCAAAGAACCGCGCAAAGACGTTAACCCAGATGAAGCGGTGGCTCTGGGGGCGGCGATCCAAGCGGGCGTTTTAGGCGGCGAAGTTAAAGACGTGTTGTTGTTGGACGTTATCCCATTATCATTGGGTATTGAAACAATGGGCGGCGTGATGACCAAGTTGATCGAGAAAAACACCACGATCCCAACCAATGCATCGCAAGTATTCTCTACCGCGGATGACAATCAAACCGCAGTAACCGTTCATGTATTACAAGGCGAACGTGAAGTCGCGTCGGCGAACAAATCGCTGGGACGTTTCGACTTGGCTGATATTCCGCCTGCACCGCGCGGCGTACCGCAAATTGAAGTTGCGTTCGACATCGATGCGAACGGTATTTTGAACGTGTCGGCCAAAGACAAGGCGACCGGTAAAAAACAATCCATCGTCATCAAAGCATCTAGCGGTTTATCGGATGACGAAGTTGAACGGATGATCAAAGATGCCGAAGCGCATGCGGACGAAGACCGTAAACTGACGCAATTGGTAGCGGCGCGTAACCATGCGGACGGCATGATTCATGCGACTGAAAAATCACTGAAAGAACTGGGTGACCAAGTCAGTGCCGATGAAAAATCAAGCATTGAACAAGCGATTGAAGCATTGAAAGCAGTGGTTAAAGGTGATGATAAAGAAGCCATTGAAGCTAAAACAAATGACTTAACCGAGTTATCAGGTAAACTGGCTGAACGCGTTTACGCACAAAAAGGCGGGGCTGAAGGCAGCACATCTGAAGCTCACGCTTCTTCAGAGCATCATGCTTCAGCGGACGACGGCGTTGTTGACGCCGAGTTCGAAGAAGTTAAAGATGACGATAAGAAATAAAATGTAAGTCGAATGTAGTGGGGAGCTATTCCCCGCTACATTAACTTATACCCAAAGGGCATAAGTTTCGTTTGAGCAGACAAGCTGCTCAACTCAGCTTTAAGCATAAAACCACAAAGAACACGAAGCTCGCGAAGAAAAAACTTCGTGTCCCTTCGTGTTCTTTTTGCGGTTTAGTAACCTGTCTCTTATCCTCTTCCCGGAGTATGTCGGACAAAGTCAGACGATGATAATCACCAAAATCCAAACAGTAGAATATTAAACCATGGCAAAAGAAGATTTTTACAAGCTTCTCGGTGTAGACAGAAACGCCAGTGATGCAGAGATTAAGAAAAGCTATCGCAGTAAAGCGATGAAGTTTCATCCGGACAGGAATAAAGACAATCCGGTGGAAGCGGAAGCCAAGTTTAAAAAAATCAAGGAAGCGTACGAAGTTTTGTCGGATCCTAAAAAGCGCGCCGCTTACGACCAGTTCGGTCATGCCGGAGTTGATCCTTCGATGGGTGGCGGACGCGGAGCCGGCGGTTTCGGCGGTTTTGGCGCTGGTGAGAGCTTCAGCGATATTTTCGGCGATATTTTCGGAGGCGGAAGACAGCAACGGAGTAGCGTTCAACGCGGCTCGGACCTGCGCTACAATTTGGAATTAACGCTTGAAGAAGCCGTATTCGGTACCGATGCGAAGATCCGGGTGCCGGTATTGGTTACTTGCGGTGAATGTAGCGGTTCCGGCGCTAAAAAAGGCTCCAGCCCTATTATCTGTTCCACTTGTCACGGTCACGGACAAGTCAGGATGCAGCAAGGTTTCTTTTCCGTTCAGCAAACCTGTCCGACCTGCCGCGGAACTGGCAAGCAGATCAAAGATCCTTGCGGCGTGTGCTACGGCCAGGGCCGGGTTCAAGAAAATAAAACCTTGTCGGCAAAAATTCCGGCGGGTGTCGATACCGGCGACCGCATACGTTTGGCCGGCGAAGGCGAAGCCGGAGAGAATGGCGGACCGGCAGGCGATCTTTACGTTCAGGTTCAGGTCAAGGATCATCAGATTTTTACCCGCGACGGCGCAAACTTGTATTGCGAAGTGCCGATCAGCTTTCCTACCGCTTGCTTGGGCGGCGAACTGGAAGTGCCAACTTTGAACGGCAAAGTATTGTTAAAAATCCCGGCTGAAACACAAACCGGAAAATTATTCAGGTTGCGCGGCAAAGGCGTTAAGCCGGTCAGGGGCGGGCCGGTCGGCGATTTGATGTGCAAAGTACAGGTTGAAACACCGGTACACCTGACCAAAGAACAAAAAGCCCTAGTTGAACAGCTTAGCGAATCCTTGTCCGGCAGCGGTAAACATCATAGTCCTCAAGAGACCTCATGGACTGACGGCGTAAAAAGCTTTTTCGATAAATTAACAGGATAAGTCATGATGCGTATTGCTGTAGTAGGAGCGTCCGGTCGCATGGGCCTTTGTTTGATTAAAGCGGCGGTACTGGCTAAACAGGCCGAATTGACCGTCGCCGTGTCTCGTCCCGATAGTCTTTCAATCGGAAGAGATGCGGGTGAATTGGCCGGCATCAGCGTGGCGGGCGTAAAAGTCGTTGATAATTTGGCAGCCGTCGTCGATCAATTCGACGTGTTGTGCGATTTTACCCGTCCCGATGCCTCCATGGATTTCATCGAGATTTGCCGCGAGGCCGGAAAAAAGATAGTCATCGGCACCACCGGCTACAGCGATCAGCAAAAAGCCCGGATCAATGACGCGGCCAAGGACGTAGCAATTGTGATGGCGCCGAATATGAGCGTCGGCGTCAACCTGTCGCTTAAATTGCTGGAGATGACCGCCAAAGTCATGGGCGACTATACCGACATTGAAGTGATCGAAGCCCACCACCGCCATAAAATCGATGCTCCGTCCGGCACAGCTTTGCGTATGGGCGAAGTGGTCGCCAACGCGCTGGGCCGTGATTTAAAAGACTGCGCGATCTACGGTAGGGAAGGCAATACCGGCGAGCGCGACCGCAAAACCATCGGCTTTTCGACGATACGCGCCGGGGACATCGTCGGCGAACATACTGTGATGTTTGCCGACGAAGGCGAACGCGTCGAAATCACCCACAAAGCCACCAGCCGTATGACCTTCGCCAACGGCGCGGTCCGGGCTGCGGTTTGGCTGGCCGACAAAAACAGCGGCTTATATGATATGCAGGATGTTTTGGGGCTAGCTTAAATAGTCTGTGCGCAGTCGAGTTTATTGATAAAGGCGCTGCTGCGTGTCTTACATGGCTTGGAATCGAACGTCTCAGTTTAAATGGAGTGCAGGCTTTGCCTGCAAGTTAGGCGATAACATGCCTAGAGAGCAAGCAAATCCTGCACTTCTGCTAATCGATAATCAGCATAAACTTTAAAACCATGACTCTTCAGCATACCCTGCTTTTTGTTGACGACGAAGTTGACATCGTTGACAGCTTGCACCGATCGTTTCGTAAAGGGTATCGCACATTAAAGGCCACATCCGGGGCCGAAGCCATAAAAATCCTCGCTGAGGAAACGGTCAATTTGATCGTTTGCGATCAGCGCATGCCGGAAATCAGTGGCGACCAAGTGCTTAAATATGCGCTGGAACAGCAACCCGAAGCCATCCGTATTTTGCTGACCGGCTATGCGGACACCGATTCGCTGATGCGTTGTATCAACGAAGCGCAAATCTACAAATACATCTCCAAGCCCTGGGAACCGGAAATGCTACGCCTGACCGTCGTGCGCGCATTGGAAAGCCAGGAACTGTCAAAGCAAAAACAACTGGTCACCACCGCGTTGACCCAATATGTCAGCAGCAAGGTTGTTGAGCAAATCATGGCCGACCCTTCTCGGCTGCAACTGGGCGGCGAGCGCAAAACGCTCAGTATCTTGTTCTCCGACCTGGAAGGATTCACCGACTTGGCCGAGCGCATGGAGCCGGAGCCATTGACCGCTCTGCTTAACGATTACCTGACAGAGATGACCAATATCATCCTGGATGAAGGCGGGACGCTGGATAAATATCAAGGCGACGGCATCGTCGCTTTCTGGAACGCGCCATTGGATCAAGCCGATCATGCCGCTTGTGCCTGTCGAGCCGCTTTACGTTGCCGACAGCGCCTGACTGAGCGCGCCGACGATTTCGCAGCCCAAGCGGGCGGCGTATTGAAAGCGCGTATCGGTCTGCATACCGGCGAAGTGGTGGTCGGCAATATGGGCAGCAAAATACGTTTCGATTATTCGATTTTGGGCGATGCGGCCAATCTTGCCTCGCGATTGGAGAGCGCGAACAAACTGTTCGGCACGGCAATTATGGTTTCGGAAGCGACGTGGTTGCAAGCCGGCGGCAGCAATAACTTTATTGGCCGGGAAATCGGCATGGTCAAAGTGGCCGGACGCAGTGTGCCGGTTAGAACCTTTGAACTGTGCGCCCAAGCCGGTGGTGCAACCGAGTTTCCCGATTTGGATGCTTATCAAAAGGCGCTGGATTTGTGCCGTTCAGGCTTATGGATAGATGCCGAGGCTGCATTCAATAATTGGCCTGATGATCCGCTATGCCAAGCTTACGTTAAGCAGTGCCGCAAGGCGCAAGAGCAGGGTGGCTGGGATGGTGTGTGGTTGATGGATAGTAAGTAAGTTTCTTTTTCCGTCATATACAATATGAGGTGTGTACCGCGTTAAACTGCCTTTTTCAAACCGAATCTTCCCAGATATGAAGATTGATCCGCTAAAACAGCTAAGCTTTGTTATATTGCTCATCAAATCCTGATAACAAAGAATAACAATGCTAAGACTCTTCCACACCGCAGACTGGCATCTCGGCCATCATTTACACGGCGTATCTAGGCAGCTGGAACACCAGCAGTTCCTGGACTGGCTGCTGGATGAAATGCAGGACAAACAAGCCGATGCACTGATTATCGCCGGGGATATTTTCGATTCGGCCAATCCATCTTCCGCCGCGCAATCCCAACTTTATGAGTTTTTGGTTAAAGCCAGAACCCGGCTGCCGAACCTGGATATTGTGCTAGTCGGCGGTAATCACGATTCCGCTTCCCGGCTGGATGCGCCGTCACCGATACTGAATGCGCTGGGCGTTACCGTGGTCGGCGGCTTGTCGCGCGACGGCCAAGGCAATATTGATTGGGAGCGTTTACTGGTGCCGCTGACCAATGCGGTGGGTGAGATTAAAGCTTGGTGCGGGGCGATGCCGTTTTTACGCAATGCCGATTTGCCTCCCAATCAACAGGACGAAGATCCGCTAATCTCCGGCATGAAAACGCTGTATGCCGAACTGTTCGCAAAGCTGCAACAAAAGGCGGGCAACGGTCAAAGCCTAATCCTGACCGGTCACTGTTATATGGTCAATGGCGCGGTGTCTGAGTTAAGCGAGCGCAAAATATTGGGCGGCAATCAACACGCGCTGCCGGTCGAGTTGTTTCCCGACGACATCGCTTATGTGGCACTGGGACATTTGCATTTGGCGCAACGGGTCGGTGTAAACGAGCATATCCGTTACAGTGGCTCACCGATTCCGCTGTCGTTCGATGAAAGCGATTATTCGCATCAGGTTGTCCAGGTCGATGTCAAAGCGGGTCAAGCGATTGAAACCGTCGCGGTTAAAATTCCGCGTAGCGTGCAATTATTAAGAATTCCCAACGGCAAAGATTTTTCGGTATTGCCGGATGTGATCGGGCATTTGGAAAAGCTGACCCTAGATGATCTGCCGATTGAACAACGGCCGCTGCTTGAATTGCGCATCAGGCTGGAAAAGCCGGAGCCCGGTTTACGTCAGCAGATTGAAGAAGTCATCGCCAAGCTGCCGGTGCGCCTGTTAAAAATATCTACCGCCTACAGCGGCAGCGAAAGAAGCCTAGCCGACCTAAAAATCGAAGAACGCCTCGAAGAACTGCAACCGCTGGATGTGTTCCAACGCTGTTATCAAAACAAATACGACCAGGACGCGCCCGAAGCGATGAATGCGTTGTTTAATGAATTGTTTGAAAGTCTGCAAGGAACGGAATAATGCGCATTTTAGCGATACGCGGAAAAAACCTGGCAAGCTTGGCCGAGCCGTTTGAAATTTCATTGAATTCCGGGCCGTTGGAGCAGGCCGGATTGTTTGCGATTACCGGACAAACCGGTGCCGGAAAAAGCACGATTTTGGACGCCTTGTGTCTGGCGTTATACGACAAAATTCCGCGCCTGCCGGACGGTCACGGTTTTGCGGTCGGCCATAAAGACGAGGACGAAAACCTGCGCGTGACCAGTAACGACGTGCGCTCGATACTGCGCCGCGGCACCGGTAACGCTTATGCCGAAGTGGATTTTATCGGCAAGGACAAACATCATTACCGGGCGCGCTGGGAAGTCAGCAAAGCCCGAGGCAAAGCGGACGGACGCTTGCAGCCGCAGGACGTCACGTTAAGTAAAATCGACGACGGCCAGCGCATCGGCCAGGGCAAGAAAAACACCTTGGAAACGATCAGCGAACTGATCGACCTTAACTTCGATCAGTTCCGCCGCTCAGTGTTGCTGGCCCAAGGCGATTTCGCCGCATTTTTAAAAGCCAAAAAAGACGAACGATCCAGTTTGTTGGAGCGCATCACCGGCACCGAATTGTATTCCGAGCTGTCCATCGCCGCATTCGAGCGGGCCAGACAGGAAAAGGAAGCGCTAAACCAGATTACAAACCGGATGCAGGATCAAATCCCGCTGGATACCGATGCCCGTCAACAGCTCGAACAGCAACGGGATCAACTCGTCAGCCAATTGACCGAGTTGGATCGGCAAATCGCCGGCAACCAAAAAATCATCGACTGGTACACCGAGCTGAAAAAGCTGCAGCTAGCCGAACAGGCTGCCCGCGACCATCTTGCCGTCAGCCGGCAGGCATGGGATGCGGCTGAAACCGACCGGCAATGGATACGCAAAGTCGAAGCCGCGCAACCGTTAAGACCGCTGTTGGCGCAGTATCAAACGGCAGACGCCGAACACCGGGATGCCGAGCAAAAACTCAAAGACAGCAGCGCTGAGCAAATAGCCGCTGAAATAAAACTGCAAAGTGCAAAGGAACTGTTAGCCGCGCAGGCAACAGCATTAGCCGAAGCCGAACAGCAACAGCAGCAGGCGCAGCCGCTATTAATTCAAGCCAGGGCGTTGGATACCCGCATTGATGTTATCCGGCAAGCGGTTGGTACCCTGATTATTGAAGAAAGCCAACTGCTTACAGCGTTGGGCAGCACCGAAAAAAAGCAGCAATTGCTATTAACTCGACAGGCTGAACAGACCGCGAAACTGCAACAGCTCACTGTCTGGTTGGAACAAAATCAGGCGATCAAACCGATTGCCGCCGAATGGAACCGGTGGGATGGCGAGCTGGAACGCTACCAAGCGCTGAATGCCAGGAAAACAGAGGCGGTACTGAATGCGGACCGGTTAAGGCTGGCGATTGCCAACGATGAACATAGCTTGGCGGAATTAAAGTCGGCTATCGATGATAGTCATCAAAAACTGGAACAGCATCAGCAAACGCTGGCGCAATTGAAAATACAGGATGGTCGGCAGTCTCTGGAAGACTTGCATCGCTCTAAAGACGAGCTTGAAATCAAGCGCGAGCAGATCACGCTGGCGTTGACTCTGGCAAGTAATGCGCTGGAGCTGCAACAGGCAATCAAGCAGGATCAGGCTAAACTGGCCGCCGTCGAGCAGACGATAAACGACGGCATGCAGCAACTGCAAAGCTTAAACCGGCAGCAGGCCACGAATGACGCGGCCCTGGCCGAAGCCAAAAAAGCTTTGGAGCTGATGCAGGCAATAACGCATAAAAATGCCGAACAATTCCGCGCCTTGTTGCAGGACGATCAGCCGTGTCCGGTTTGCGGAGCGCTTGAACATCCCTGGAAAGCGCACGTCAGCCTGGGCAATGAACAGGCCGAGGCTCAGTCGGCGCGGGTTGCTGAATTGGAAAGCCAACATGAAACGCTGATTAAGACTATCGCCGAACTGACCAATGGCATCAGCCAAGGTCAAGCGCAAAAAGCGGAGATGGCCGATAAGCTGGCTGAAGCGCAGACCAAACTGGCTCAATGCAGTCATGACTGGAGTATTGTAGCTATGGCCGATAAACCGGATTTTCCTGTTACCGATAGTGGTCTTTTGCCTGCACTGAAAAGCCAAGGCGAACAAATCAATTCGGCACTGGAGCTCATCAAGCAACAGCAAAAAGCGGCGCTGGAATTACAAAAACAGCTTGAAGCAGGGCAAGATTTATACGCTGCTGAGCAGAAAAATAAGGAAAGCCTGTCCGCCGGATACGCGGCGCTGGATAAGCAGCATGCCAGGAATAAAGCCGACCTGGAACATGCCGCCGCCGGTCTTGTGGACTTGGACAAGCAACTGCAAGCGATTGTTACCTTATTGGCGATACCGTTCCGGCTGGTGGACAATTGGCAACTCGATTTGCAGGTTGATAGCGCAAAATTCAGGCAGGTTTGTTCGGAGCAGGCACAACAGTTCCTGGATGTCGAACAACAGATTGAATCTATCGGCAAAGACCTGGTAAGCATCAATCATGATCAAAAACTCGCCGAGCAGGCGCTAAATCAACGTCAACAACAGCACCGGCTTAAACAAGAAGAGTTAAACAGTCGGACCGAACAGCTGCAAAAATTGTTGGTCGAGCGCGAGGCGGTGCTGCCGAATGTGAGCGCCGACAGTTACGAGCAAAGCGTTAATCAAAACGTGCAGTCCGCAAGAGCCGCCCACCAGCAGGCCGGCAGCAATACCGGCCAGGCCGAAACCGATTTGGCAATGCATAAGCAGGCCCAGCAGCATTGGCAAGCCGAGGTCGGCAGGCGTCGCGATAATCTGGATAAAGCGGCGGCTGCGTTGAACCGGTCGCTGGAAAAGCTCGAGGTCGATCTTGAGCAATTAAGCCGCTTGCTGGAAAAAGACGAGCACTGGCTGGCCGAACAGAAAGCCCAAACGGCGGCGCTGGAGCGCGGGCTGCAAGAGTCCGAAGCCTTATTAAAAGTTAAATCCGACGATTGCGTTAAGCATCAAAACAATTCCGTCGATAGGCCCGAGGAAGAGGCGAATAAACTGTCGGCCGAATTGCAGCAGCAAAGACAGCTTGCGCATAGCCAAAAAGAAGAGAGCGTCATACTGCTGCGGGAAGACGATAAAAAAATCGAAGCAGGGCAATTGTTAAAAGCCGAGCTGGACAGCCAGAAGAATCGTTGGGAGCAATGGGAAAGCCTGAATGACTTGATCGGTTCAAAAAGCGGCGCGAAGTTTCGGACCTTTGCGCAAAGCCTGACCTTGGAAGCATTGCTGGCGCACAGCAACCGGCATCTTGAAGACTTCGCCAAACGTTATGCATTGCAGCGCGTGCCGGGCAGCGATTTGGAGCTGCAAATCATCGACCGCGACATGGCCGACGACGTGCGAAGCGTCCACAGCCTGTCCGGCGGCGAAAGCTTCCTGGTGTCGTTGGCGCTGGCCTTGGGCTTGGCGTCGTTGTCGTCGAATAAAACCCAGGTTGAATCGCTGTTCATCGACGAAGGCTTCGGCAGCCTGGACCCGGAAACATTGGACATCGCAATTGCCAGCCTCGATACTTTGCAAGCCTTGGGCAGGAAAGTCGGCGTTATCTCGCATGTGCCTATTTTGGTGGAGCGGATTGGCGCGAAGGTGGTGGTTGAAAAGGAGGGCGGGGGACGGAGTGGTGTTTTGATTATGGGAGGGTATTGAAATATGCACTCGCAAGTGATGTGATGGGTTGAGTTAAATACTGAAAGGTATGCGTGCATGAGTTTTCATGCATAGATGGAGAAGATAACGGTCATCATCGCGACTGAAGTCGCGGCTCCAAATGCCCTAAATGAAATTGCGATTTTTGTTGGTTTTTGCATGATTACCATACTTTGTTAGTATTCGCAGCAGACAAAGGAGTACATATGAACGAAATTTTCTTTATTGTAGAAGACGCTCCGGAAGGCGGTTATACGGCCAAGGCGCTCGGCGAATCGATTTACACTGACGCGGACAATCTTGAAGAACTCCATGCCAACGTCCAAGATGCGGTTCGCTGCCATTTCGATGAAGACAAAAAAACCAAGATGATCCGCCTGCATTTCGTTCGCGAAGAAGTCATCGCAGTTTGAAATTCCCTCGCGACATTGATGGAATCCAGCTTGCAAAAGCGTTTTTTGAACATAGACGTTCAACAAATTGGGGATCTATTGAATAAATAAACGCTAACTTATCTCGCAAGCGAACAGCTTCTTCAGGTAACAATCTACCATTCACAAGCGCATGCATGAGGATATCCTGAATTTTGTGTAAACGGGTTTATAAAAGGTTACCGTAAGTTTGGTATTGAACGACGGCTACCAACTTAAGATGGAGTCAAGTGGAGTACAGGCTTCGCCTGTTCGCAAGCAAAGCTTGCACTCCGAGTGGTGTTGGTAGGCCATACTGCACCGTTTCAAATGACCGATTTTCGAACACATTCTGGCTAAACCAACAATTTGATGTGAAAATTGTTGCACCCGCTCATAGCCAGAAGATTTTTCCTAATCAACCCATGCCCGACATTTCCCAACACGGCCACAGCACCAACCTAATCGGTTTGGCGACTGCCTGCATGGCCAGTCATGCTTTCAATGAAAATCCCAAGCCGCTGCATATTGCTGGCACCCGTGAATCGGCTTCGGGCTTGTTTGAGCAATTACTGAGGCAATCGACGCGCGACGATTGCGGCCGGATATTTCAAGACTATATGTGCGTCGTTTTCGGTTTTGAAACGGAGCAGCGGCTTCGAGACGATCATTCGGGACGGCGGCGTTACCGTAACAGTTATTTAAGATTAATCCAGGATTGGGGGCTGGATTCCAACAACGCACAAGGTGCTGTTTTTAAAGGCTGGGTCGAAAGCCGCTTCGGGCTGTTTCCTACTTATCACAAACAACGCATATCCAGTTTTGTCAGCAAAGACTGGGTCATGTATATCGAAGAAAAGATGAACAGCCGTTATCACAACAACTGCATTTATATGCAGTTGGATCTTCTTTACGAATACTGCCAATGGGTTATCGAACATTTCCAGTTTCCGGCCGTAACGCATAAAACGCTCTATCGCGGCGTCAATTCACTGGAAGATCATTGGCTCGTCCAGGATGAAGATAAGCAGCATAAAATCGTCCGCTTCAACAGCATTGTTTCTTTTACCGACCGGCGCAGTATTGCCAGCGAGTTCGGCTCGTATATTCTGGAAGTCAAAGTGCCGATGGTTAAGCTGGTTTTTTTTAATGAACTGCTGCCGCATCATGCATTGCATGGCGAAGCCGAGTATCTGGTGATCGGCGGCGATTATCGAGTCAAAGTGGAACGGTAACAATATGTCTAAAGAACAGCTGTTGGACAGGGCATTGGGCGCTTATTTAGGCCTTGCCTGCGGCGATGCGCTTGGCGCTACGGTCGAGTTTATGACGCCGAAACAAATCCAGAAACGCTACGGCGTGCATCGGGACATTATCGGCGGCGGTTGGCTCGGATTGGAAGCGGGGCAAGTGACTGACGATACGCAAATGTCGCTGGCAGTAGGCCAGGCCATTATCGATCATCAAGGCTGGAATATTCAGGCGGTTGCCGATAATTTTGTCACCTGGCTGGAAAGCAATCCGCCGGATATAGGCAACACCTGCCGGCGCGGCATCTTGCGCTATCGGGATAGCGGCGAGTTGTTCGGGGAGCCGCGCGAAGACAATGCCGGCAACGGCGCTTGTATGCGTAATTTGCCGGTCGTACTGTCGACTTTAAACCGGCCGGATTCTTTCTGCGAATGGAGTTTGCAACAGTGCCGCATTACCCATAATCACCCGTTATCGGATGCGGCGACTTTGGCTTTGGGGAGGATGGTCGATCGTTTAGTTAATGGCTTGGATATGGACGCTTGCAAACAGGAAGCCGAGCAGTTGATTAGCCAGCATGGCGAGTTTGCCTATCATCCTTATCCGGGCAAGGCCTCGGCTTATATTGTCGATACCGTGCAAACGGTTTTGCATTATTTTTTTAGCACCGATAGTTTCGAGTCTTGCCTAGTTGGGACCGTTAATCAGGGCGCCGATGCCGATACGACCGGTGCGCTGGCCGGTATGCTGGCCGGAGCCAAATATGGGGCCGGGCAGATTCCGGAGCGTTGGTTAACAAGGCTGGATCAACAGGTCGTCGCTCAAATCCGTGAACAAACAGCAGCGCTGATCCGGATTTCTGAAGATCATTCAATCCGGCCGGAATAACACAGTCAAAAACGGCAGCATAAAGCTGAGTTGAGCGGCTTGTCCGCTCAAACGAAACTTATGGCCTTTGGCTATAAAAATCGCGACAAATCACATGCTTTGATAAAATTATATTAATTTCAACCGATTGATGAGCTAAGTCATTATTCTGACATGAAAAAAGAACCTGCTGCCAAATATCATAATAGCCATCAAGCCGTACTTGACCTTCTGCAAAAGCACAAGCTGATCGCAGATTTGGTTCATAAACAGGACATGCCTCACCATGGTCTGGTTGAAGTATTGGTCCGCAGGGAGAATACGGCACAATTACAGCAAATACTTAATCAATTACCACCTTCGGAAATAGCTCAAATCCTGGAGGAACTAGCTACGGAAGATCAATTGCTGATATGGGACCATCTGGATGATGATCACAAGCAGCCCATTCTGCTGGAAGCACCGATTTCCGTTCTGCAAATATTGGGAAAACAAGACTACAAGACTGAAAAATCCAGGGTCAAAGCGTTTAATTTACACGAAGGCCGCCTGCACGAGATAGTGATCGATACGCCCCAAGATTTGCTAGACGCTAAACCAATCTGGATTGATCTGGTTGCGCCGACGTTTGAAGATAGAATATGGGTCGGCGATATTTTTGGCATAGAGATTCCCGATCCGGATAAGTTGAACGATCTGGAATCAAGCGCCCGGTTCTATGTCGAAGAAAACGGCGAGATCCATCTGCATTCGGATTTCTTGCTGGATAAGGAAGATGTGTCGCGCAACGTCGCTGTGGCTTTCATGCTGTATCAGGATATTTTGTTCTCGATCCGTAAGGAAGAGCTGCCGATCTTCCGGCTTCAGCGCTTGCGTGCGCTCAGTCAACCCAATTATGTTTCCGATTCAAGGGACATGTTGCTGGATCTGTATGCCGCCAATGCCGAGTATTCGGCTGATGCATTGGAAGATGTTTATCTTGCGTTGGAAAGTGTCGGCAATCAGGTGCTTAGCAAGCAAATTAGCGATGAAGACGCGGCTAAAATATTGATCAATATTGCTAATGAAGAGGATTTGAACGGGCGGATTCGCCGGAATGTGATGGATACGCGGCGCGCGGTTTCATTTCTGATGCGCAGCAAGTTTCTTGCAAAAGACCAGCTGGAGTATTCCCAGCAGATTCTGCGCGATATTGAATCGCTGGACGGGCACACCGCCTTCCTGTTCGACAAGATCAACTTCTTGATGGATGCTTCGGTGGGTTTTATCAATATCAACCAGAACACGGTCGTCAAGCGGCTGACTGTTGTCAGTGTGGTATTCATGCCGCTTAACGTATTGGCCGGAATCGGCGGTATGTCGGAGTTTTCAATGATGACGCAAGGCATTGCCTGGCCGATCTCTTACAGTATTTTTACAGCCGGCTTGGTCGTGGTCGGATGGCTGACTTATGCGATCTTGCGGTTCCTTGAAAATCGCGAGCATGGCAGATTGGGCAAGCGCTAGCGAGGCATCATCTAGCATTTATTTTGCGCTATTAATATCTGCATAGGGATTGATTTTCTTATCAATTGTGATGATAGCAAACAGTATTTAAATAAGTGAGGCATCTACCGGGAATGATAATCTCCTTACTTTCAGCCTCGGTTATAATGACGGGCTGACATAACATCAACACAAAGAGGAACGCATGCCGGTCGATATTTTACTTACAATCCTTGCAACATCTGTCATTCAGTCTATTTTTGGGGTGGGCGTTTTATTGTTTGGCACCCCTATCCTGCTTTTACTCGGTTATGACTATGTCAATGCATTGGGGGTGTTGCTGCCGGTTTCTATCGCGATCAGCGCTTTACAATTTATAAGACACTATGAAGATGTCGATACCAAATTTTATAAGAATGTGGTGGTTTACAGCATTCCGTTGGTGGTGTTGTTTTTAATGGTGGTGACTTCGGTCAAGATCAATATCAGTCTGGTGATCGGTCCGTTGCTGATTTTTGTCGCATTAAAGAATTTTTTACCGGCTATCGATAGGGCGCTACAATCCGTCGTCAGGTTTGAAAAACTTTACTTGATGGCAATGGGCTTGGTTCATGGGGTCAGTAATCTGGGCGGTTCGATGCTGACTGTGATCATTTACAGCAAGCACTATCCCAAAAACAAAACGCGGGTGACGGCCGCAGCCAGCTATGCGACGGTAGCCTCGTGCCAGTTGGCGACATTATTGTTACTCGGCAGTGATTTTACCGTGTCATTTGCCGATAAAGTAACTTTTATTCAGATGGCTGTGGTGATGTTTTTGCTGACTGAAGAAATGCTTTATAACGGGATTGATAACGAAAAATACAGCAAGATATTTGCGATGTTCTTATTTGCATCCGGTATCTTGTTAATAACAAAATCCTTATAACACTGGAGAAGAAGATGAACGAAACGATTAAAAAACTGTTGAACTATTTCCTGATCGGTACCCTGGCGGTTATCCCGATTGTGGTTATCTTGCAAATCATGATTTTCGTCAAAGACCGCGTTTCCGACTTGTTTCAATTAGTTTACGTTTATGCAGATAATTATCTTTATACAATCTTGGTTTTTGCGATCAGTTTTTTAATCCTGGCATATATAGGCCGTAAATTAGTCCAAGAAGGCCGCTCTTGGGTTATTGCCGCATTTGATCATGTTATCGATAGAATTCCTTTAATCAATACACTTTACCGGGTGCTTAAAAAGGTTATCAATATGTTCTCCTCGCACGATCGAACCATTGCCAAGGAAGTGGTTTATGTCGAGTATCCTAAAGACGACATGTGGATGACTGCTTATGTAACGAACCGCCACGAAGATAAGTATGTATTGTTTATTCCTACATCACCAAACCCGACTTCCGGATTTACTGTAATCGTCGACAAATCCAAGGTCATTAAATCAACGATGAATATTGAAGAAGCTAGCAGCTTTGTGATCAGCGTGGGTGTCGATTACGGCAAAGTTTCGGAAATGAGCACGTTGCCTTGATATAGTTTGTTAAAAGTATCGAGAGAGCATGAGGAATCATAAATGAAATTAATAATTAAAATAATACTTACGGTCCTGATACTGGCGTCTGTCAACGGTTGTGATAAAAAAGACGACACGCCGCCACCAGCAAAAGCGCCCGACACAGGTGTTTTTAAAACGCAATTGGAAGCTTTAGATCAGGCCAAGCAAGTTGAGCAAGTGCTTCAGAGCGGGGCGGATCAACAACATCAAAAAATAGAAGAACAAACGCAATAATCTGAAATTTATAGTGCTGTGGTTTCTGTTTAATAGCGAATATTTTATGTTTTTTTCCTATTACTTAGAAACCATAGGCTGTCTCTAGCCGCCTGCCCCCCCTCAATAAATGCAAAAACTGACTTTGTGTTGCCGCAAGTAATTCAGTCTAATTTTGTTGACTTTAGGGTGTTTGTTTGTTATCAATGATTGTGCTGTCTAACAAAAATTATAATAAATATAAACAATTAAATGAAAGAGGAGGATGGGCATGGCATCTAATAATAGCTCCAAAACGGGTAAGTTAGCCAAGTTAACTCAACTGGAAGCAGAGGTGGGTAGGCTTTCCGAACAGCTGAAAGAGAATAAGAAAACTATCGTTTTGTTAAAAAAATCTTTAACTGAGCGAGATTCAAGGATTCATGAATTAGAATCAAAATTGGCATATGCCCAACAATCGTTGTTGAAAAAAACGGTATTTACTATTCACCAGTGCAGGGATCAAATTACAAGCGGAATTGATGAGAAAATAGTCAGTCCTGCGTTAACACAAATCCAGCAGCAGATTGAGGTCATTCGGGGCATTGTCTTCGAAGCCAAGAATCTTATCAGTAGTAAAAAAATGCTGATTCACGAAAATATCAATACGACTTCAAATTTAGTTTATCAATGTCCCGATCAAGCAATAAGGTATTTTGAAAAATGGGTTGTTGATCCGACCAGGTTAGCAGTCAATGATGTTGTTGGCTTAGTCGACAGCAATATAAAAAATGGTCAGGATCTGGTCGAGCAAAAAATCATTTATCCAGGCAAATTTTGGTACGAGAAAATTGTTGACCTTGTACTAGCTCTGCCAACGCAGGCAGAGGTTACTTTTCACGTATGGGTAGCGGATCCCGCTATGCAGAAAATAGAAGCGTTACCCGTTATTCGAAAGGAGCTTGGTGCCAATGCAGAAGCATTAATGATGCGCTTGATTGAGCAGTTAAAATCCGGTGCCGAACAGGGTCTTGAAAGAACAGTCGATGCGATAAAAAAATCATCCTTCTGGGATGGAAAGCGCAAAATGGAAGCGGCTTAAAAAAATTATTCAGTATCTAAAAAAACGACAAAGGCGACTGGAATGGGTCGCCTGTCTTTCTCAGAGTTATTTAACCAAACTCAATAAAACCCCAGCCGCCACCGCAGAACCAATTACCCCCGCGACATTAGGCCCCATCGCATGCATCAACAGGAAGTTATGTGGGTTGCTCTCCAATCCCAGTTTGTTGGCTACCCGCGCAGCCATAGGTACTGCGGAAACACCGGCAGCGCCGATTAGCGGATTAATCTGGGTGCTACTGAATTTATTCATGATTTTCGCCATGATCACGCCAGCCGCTGTGCCGATACTGAAGGCAATCGCTCCCAAAGCTAAAATACCCAGCGTTTTGACTTGCAAAAAGGCGTCGGCGCTGAGTTTCGAGCCTACCGCCAGACCTAGAAAAATGGTCACGATGTTAATCAATTCGTTTTGTGCGGTTTGACTTAAGCGTTCAACCACGCCGCAGGCATTCATCAGATTACCCAGCGCGAACATACCGATTAAAGGCGCTGCTGACGGTAACAGTAAGGTGCAGATCACGAGTAGCATCAACGGGAAGACGATTTTTTCGGTCTTGCCTACGACGCGCAGCTGCTGCATTTCGATTTTGCGTTCATCCTCGGTGGTTAAGGCGCGCATGATCGGTGGTTGTATCAACGGCACGAGAGCCATGTAAGAGTAAGCCGCAACTGCAATGGCCCCCAACAAGTCAGGCGACAGTTTTGACGCTACATAGATCGCGGTAGGGCCGTCGGCACCGCCGATAATGCCGATTGCGGCGGCATCTTTTAATGTAAACTCCAGCCCCGGTATCGCATTAAGCGCCAACGCTCCCAGCAGTGATGCAAAGATACCGAACTGGGCCGCTGCACCTAGCAGCAACGTTTTAGGATTAGCCAGCATCGGGCCGAAATCGGTCATAGCTCCGACACCCATAAAAATCAGTAGCGGGAATATGCCGAGCTTAATGCCGTAATACAGGTAATACAAAATGCCGCCTTCTTCGGCGATACCGGCAACCGGAATATTACTGAGTATCGCGCCGAAGCCTATCGGCAATAACAGCAAGGGTTCAAAGCCTTTTTTAATAGCCAGGAACAGCAGCAAAAAGCCGACCAGCATCATAAAGGCCTGACCACCGGTAAAATTATAAATACCGGTGCTTTGCCAGAGTGAAGTGAGATTTTCCATGGGATGACCCTTCTATTTTAAATTTTTCAAATCATTTAGCGCACAAAGAGCGGGAAGAAGGCAATGAACAAGGTGTGTATCTGTTCAAGGAGATTTTTCGCGCTCTTCAAGGTTTATCGCTTTCGATCTCGATTATAAAAAAATCAACACATCGCCGCCGGCAACGGCACTGCCTTCTTTGATATTGACGCTACTAACGATACCGGCTGTTTTCGAACGTACTTCAGTCTCCATTTTCATTGCTTCCATGATGACGACGACGTCGCCTTCAGCAACAATACTACCCACGTCGACAAGAACTTTCAAAATATTGCCGGCCATCGGAGATTCAACCGCAGCACCGCTGCTGGCGATCAGAGCGGCATGGCTCGCGCTGGCGGCGGGTTGAATCGTCAAGGCGGCATTGCTGGCGCCGACGATGACGCTGAAGTTCCGGCCGTCAACATTAACGGTATAAGTTTCCGGCTGTGGCTGAGCAGGCGGAGTGCTGGCTGCGGCTGCTTGAGAAGCATTGGCGGCAGCGGCAGCTTGTGGGTTGGGAGCTGCTTCAAAAGCGGCAGAGTTGCCGCGGTTAGCTAGAAACTTCCAGCCGACTTGAGCAAATAAGCCGTTAATCAAAGCATCCTCTTCGATGTTGGCGGCAAGGGTTACGCCTTCGGCTTGGGCTTTTTCCCTTACTTCAGCAACCAGCTTGTCCATTTCGGGCGCGATCAGATCGGCAGGGCGGCAAGTAATAGGTTGTGCGCCGTTCAGTACCTTGTCTTGTAGCGCTTTATTAACCGGCGCGGGTGTTGCACCGTACTCGCCTTTCAACACGCCGGCGGTTTCTTTAGTGATGTTTTTGTAGCGTTCGCCGTTCATCACATTGATTACGGCTTGAGTGCCGACGATTTGCGAAGTTGGCGTGACCAGCGGGATAAAGCCCAAGTCTTCGCGAACACGGGGAATTTCATGCAAGACTTCATCGAACTTGTCCGAGGCGCCCTGTTCTTTCAGCTGGCTTTCCATATTGGTCAGCATGCCGCCCGGCACTTGGGAAATCAGGATACGGCTGTCGACACCTTTCAAGCTGCCTTCGTATTGCGCATATTTTTTGCGTATGTCCCTGAAATAAGTGGCGATGTGTTCCATTTTGACCAGATCCAGGCCGGTATTGCGGCCGGTACCTTCCAGGCTGGCGACGATGGTTTCGGTGGGGCTGTGGCCGTAAGTCATGCTCATTGATGAAATCGCGGTATCGACATTGTCTACGCCGGCTTCGGCGGCTTTGATCAGCGTACCGACACTCAAGCCGGTAGTTGCGTGGCAATGAAGATGGATCGGAATTTTGGTGCTTTTTTTCAGGCGTTTAACTAGTTCAAAGGCTTCATAAGGCTTCAGCAATCCGGCCATGTCTTTGATACAAATGGAATGGGCGCCCATGTCTTCAATCTGTTTGCCGAGATTCACCCATGAGTCCATCGTATGCACAGGGCTGGTGGTGTAGGAGATCGTGCCTTGCGCATGAGCGTCGGTGCGCAGTACGGCTTTGACAGCATGGTCGATGTTGCGCATGTCATTCATTGCGTCAAAAATACGGAATACGTCGATGCCGTTGATGACGCAGCGTTCGACAAACTTATCCACCACATCATCGGCATAATGACGGTAGCCTAAAATGTTCTGGCCGCGAAACAGCATTTGCTGCGGAGTGTTAGGCATTGCCGCTTTTAACAAACGCAGTCTTTCCCAGGGATCTTCGCCCAGATAACGGATACAGGCATCAAAAGTCGCGCCGCCCCAGGACTCAATAGACCAGTAACCGATCTGGTCGAGTTTTTCGCAAATAGGCAGCATATCTTCAATGCGCAACCGGGTTGCCAAAATGGATTGATGAGCATCACGCAGAACGACTTCGGTGATACCTAAGGGCTGCTTTTTATCGATGGACATGCTTATTGTTTCTCCTGAAACTCTCGTAAATTTTTAATCAGTGGACCTTGTGGTCGTTAGTTATGGCTTTTCGGCAATCGCGCGACATTTGCTCCATCCCTGGAGGTCAATGCAGAGAAATGACTGGATCATTTCCTGTCCTTGCGGTCGTTTCGGTACTGGTGTACGGCGGCAGTAATTGCGGCGACAACGCTTTTGTCAATGTCGACGGTAATGCCGGGAACGGTCTTTGAAGCCGGTATTTCCGGAAAATGGCGTTGTACCAGAGCAGACATGACGTTGATGGCGACTACCAGCATGATCAAGAACAGGAATACTATGCCCATCCCGGTAAACATTAATTCGATTCCGCTAGTCATTTGTTCTGTCATAGTGATCACTTATGAAATTTGTTAACTATTGCATTGTATCATAGGGAAAAATCATAACTAATCGATGTTTTATTTCATATAGAGTGTGTTTTGGCTATGCGGTCTTGAACGCGTACAATACAGACCATTATAAATGGTTGTTATGAGGTGAAAATATGACAGATCAAGAACGCAATACCGATGCACAGTGGCAACAGAAATTAACGCCCGAACAATTTAATATTTGCCGTCAGAAAGCCACCGAACCGCCTTTTACCGGCAAGTACGTCGATTGTAAAAAGGATGGCATTTATCATTGCATTTGCTGCGGCAATCCATTGTTCGATTCGGCGACTAAATACGACTCAGGTTCCGGCTGGCCGAGTTTCTGGAATGTGCTGTCTGAAAACAGCGTGGCTGAGCATGCCGATACCAGTCACGGCATGCGCCGGGTTGAAGTGACTTGTAAATCCTGCGATGCGCATTTAGGCCATGTCTTTGAGGACGGCCCGCCGCCAACAGGGCTGCGCTATTGCATTAATTCCGCAGCGTTAGATTTAAAAGAGAGACCATGAGCGCCAAACAACAAGTTCAAAATTTACTGGATTTTATCGATGTCAGTCCCAGTCCGTGGCACGTCGTCAGCACTATCGAGGCTCAACTGGCGGCGCAAGCACAGCCGTGGCAACGTCTTGACGAAACGGCCAAGTGGAACTTGCAGCCGGGCGGGCGTTATTACGTGGTGCGCGACGATTCGTCTATCGCGTTATTCATCCAAGGGCAAAAGCCGCTGGCCGAAGCCGGTTTTAAAATTATCGGCGCACATACCGATTCTCCCGGCTTAAGAATAAAGCCGAACGCCGCCAGCAGTATGGACGGCTTGTTGAGATTGGGCGTCGAGATATACGGTGGCCCGATACTGGCGACTTTTACCGACAGGGATTTAAGTCTTGCCGGAAGAATCGCTTACAAGAACGATCAGGACCAAATAACCAGTAGGCTGGTCAAATTCGATCAAGCGCTGCTGCGCTTGCCTAATTTGGCAATACATATGAACAGGGCGGTTAATGAAGAGGGTCTAAAGCTGCAAAAGCAGCTTGAATTGCCGTTAATTTTATCGGCATTGACTGAAGAACAACTGCCGCACGCTTATTTCTTGTCACTGTTGCAACAACAGTCGGGTATCGCGGCTTCGCGCATTTTAAGCTGGGATCTGGCCGTCTATGATACGCAAAAAGGCGCATTCTGGGGAGCGGAAAGCGAATTTTATGCAAACAGCCAGTTGGATAACCTGGCCTCATGCCATGCCGCGTTACAGGCGCTGCTTGACGATCATTGTGCGGATTCAACGCGGGTATGCGCGCTGTTCGATCATGAAGAAATCGGCAGCGAAACCAGCAAAGGCGCGGACGGTAGTTTCTTGCCCGACGTGCTGCAACGCATCGCCTTGGCAAGCTCAACCGGCAGCGAGGATTATGTCAGGGCATTGGCGAAAAGTTTCATGATCAGTGCCGATATGGCGCATGCCTACCAGCCTAACTTTCCGAATGCCTACGATCCCGACCATAAAGTGATCGTTAACAAAGGTCCGGTGATCAAAGTCAACGCCAATCATCGTTACAGCACCGAAAGCGTCTCGGCGGCGATGTTTGCCGATTGGTGCGGACAGGCCGGCGTGCCGTACCAGAAATATTCGCATCGTTGTGATTTGCCTTGCGGCAGTACGATTGGGCCGATTACATCCGCAAAATTGGGCATTCGCTCGATCGACGTCGGTAATCCGATGTGGGCGATGCACAGCATCCGGGAAAGCGCCGGGGTGTTGGATCATGACTATATGATCAGAGTGATGAAACGGTTTTTTGCTGAATGAAAGTTCGCGTAGGGCGCGCCGTGCGCGCCTTTCAATTATTTTGGAGCACCCTACCATAATCCTTAAAAGAAACTCTGCTTCATCCTCTGTCTGATGACCTTTAACCAAGTCCCCTTTGATGGCGAACTTTATTTAATCAAGCAATTTTACCGGCAGCCGGAATCCGATCTATTGCTTGCACAATTGCAAGCCGAGCTGGCTTGGCAGGAAGAAGTCATCTTTATCTACGGCAGGTGGGTCAAAGTCCCTCGCCTGATGTGCTGGTATGGAGATCCCGATGCCTGGTACCGCTACTCGGGCGTCAATCATCAACCGATGCCGTGGACTCCGACGCTACAGACAATTAGGGAAAAAGTGGAGCGGCAATGTCAATGCACCTTTAACAGCGTATTGGCCAATTTGTACCGTGACGGTAACGACTCGATGGGCTGTCATGCCGATGATGAAAAAGAGTTGGGGCTGAATCCGGTCATTGCATCGTTGAGCTTGGGCGATGAGCGCTTATTCAAACTGCATCATAAAAGAAGCAAAGATAAACTGGATATAGTTTTAGGCCACGGCGATTTGCTGATAATGGCCGGAGCCCTGCAACATCACTGGATGCATGCGGTGCCGAAAACGAAGAAATTGAAAACGGCGCGGATTAATTTGACGTTTCGGAAGATTAAGACGGATTGATTAATTCACCACGAAGACACGAAGAACGGAATGTTTCGTGCGGGTAGTCATCTTGATACTAAATAATGATACTATATAGCTATGAAGCGGAAACATCTTAAAACCCTTGAGCTGATTTTTTCCAGGCCGGCTTCAGCCAATGTGCGTTGGTCTGAGGTTGAGGCTTTGTTGTTGGAATTGGGTGCGCGGATTGAAGAACGAGAGGGTTCGCGGGTGTTAATTCGACTGTTCGGAGAGAGGCGGGTCTTTCATCGGCCGCATCCTTCACCTATGACCGATAAAGGCGCGGTCGCCAGCTTGCGCGACTGGCTGAATGACAACGGAGTAAAACCATGATTAATCAAATGACCATTAACGGTGTTAAAGCCGTAATTACTTACGATTCGGATATTGATCTGTTTCGCGGCGAATTTGTCGGGCTTAACGGCGGTGCTGATTTTTATGCCGCCGATGCAGAAGGTTTAAGACGCGAGGGAGCGATTTCGCTTAAAGTGTTCATGGATGCCTGCCAGGAGGACGGCGTTGAGCCGTTTAAAGCCTATTCAGGGAAGTTTGTTTTGAGAATTCCGCCTGAAGACCATGCCGCAGTCACCCGAGCCGCGATTGCGTCCGGGAAAAGTTTGAATCAATGGGCGGTTGAGGTGCTGAAACAGGCGGCTAATCAATAGGCATGTAGGCCGGAATAAGACCACTCAAGCGTAGCGCGAGGTGGTGTTTCCGGCAGATTCGCGCGGTGTGCCGGAAACACCTGTTTTCGCTGTCGCTCAAACTGGCTTATTCCGGCCTACTGCGCTTCTTACCCTTTTATAGCCTTAAAACCAATATCGGTACGATAATAAACATTATCCCAATGAATGCCGTTGGCCAGCGTATAGGCTTTGCTTTGTGCTTCTTTAATATCATGGCCTAAAGCACAAGCGCATAACACACGTCCGCCAGCTGTGACTAAATCGTCGCCGACTTGCTTGGTCGCTGCATGAAACACTTTGCGGTCTTCAAAGACCTCATTAGACAAGCCGGAAATTACTTTTCCGCTTTCGGATGCGTCCGGGTAACCACAGGCTGCCAACACCACGCCTAATGCGGCGCGCTCGTCCCAGTCGCTATCGGTTTGATCGAGATTGCCGGCCAGCGCGGCTTCGCACAGTTCGACCAAGTCGCTTTTCAGGCGCATCATGATCGGCTGGGTTTCAGGGTCACCGAAGCGGCAGTTGTATTCCAACACTTTAACGGAGCCGTTAGAACTAATCATCAATCCGGCATACAGAAAGCCGGTATAAGGCAATCCGTCTTCCGCCATTCCTTTCAATGTCGGATTGATCACATCGCGCATAACCTTATCGTGTATTTCAGGGGTGACGATAGGAGCAGGGGAATAAGCGCCCATGCCACCGGTATTGGGGCCTTGGTCGCCATTATCTCGGGCTTTATGGTCTTGCGAAGTCGCCATCGGCAACGCGTGTTTGCCGTCGGCTATCACGATAAAACTGGCTTCCTCGCCGGTTCAAAATTCTTCGATAACGACGCGGCTGCCGGCTTCGCCGAATACGTTGCCGGACAGCATGTCTTCAACGGCGGCAATGGCTTCCTGTTCGCTTTGGGCGACGATCACGCCTTTGCCTGCCGCCAAACCGTCCGCTTTGACTACGATCGGCGCGCCTTGCTTCTTGATGTAAGCTATGGCCTGTTGCTTGTCGGTGAACGACTGGTATTTCGCGGTTGGAATGTTATGGCGAATCATGAAGTCTTTGCAGAACGTCTTCGACCCTTCCAGTTGCGCGGCTTGTGCGCTTGGGCCGAAGCACTTGAGGCCGGCTTCCTGGAAACGATCAACAATGCCCAAAACCAAAGGCACTTCGGGGCCGATAATGGTCAGGCCGATTGATTCTTGCTGAGCGAATGCCAACAACGCGTCAATATCGTTGACCGCAATGGCGATGTTTTCGACAGACGGTTCCAACGCGGTACCGGCATTGCCGGGCGCGACAAACACTTTTTCAACTTTGGACGATTGCTTGGCTTTCCAGGCAAGGGCGTGTTCACGGCCGCCGCTGCCGACGATGAGGATTTTCATGGTGGTTCTCGTGTTCTGTTGGGGCGACTTGATTGTCCCGTGATTAGTTGTCCACGAAAAACACGAAAGGCACGAAAAGAGTGAGCTATAAAAGTTTTTCGTGTTTTTCGTGCCTTTCGTGGACGTTGTTCTTTAATTAATGCCTGAAATGACGCATGCCGGTGAAGACCATCGCGATGTTATGTTCATCGGCGGCGGCAATGACTTCATTGTCGCGCATCGAGCCGCCGGGTTGGATGACTGCGGTGATGCCCGCTTCGGCGGCGGAATCAATGCCGTCCCTGAACGGAAAAAACGCGTCGGAAGCCATCGCGGAACCCGGAACATCCAAGTCCGCATCGGCGGCTTTGATGCCGGCGATTCTGGCCGAATAAACCCGGCTCATTTGGCCTGCGCCGACGCCGATCGTCTGGCCGTTTTTGCAGTAGACGATTGCATTGGACTTGACGAATTTGGCAACTTTCCAGGCAAACAGCAAATCGGCCATTTCCTGTTCGGTCGGTGCGCGTTTGCTGACTATTTTAATGTCGGCTGCGTCGATTTCGCCAAGATCCTTGTCCTGAACCAGCAGGCCTCCGGCAACACGTTTGAAGTCAAGGGATGCTTGGTTATCACTGTTCCAGGTGCCGCATTCCAATACGCGGACATTTTGCTTTTCAGCCAAAACAGTTTGCGCGGCTGTGCTGATGGTCGGCGCAATAATCACTTCGACAAATTGACGTTTGACGATTTCTGAGGCTGTCGATTCGTCCAGTTCGCGGTTAAATGCGATGATGCCGCCGAATGCCGAGGTCGGGTCGGTGGCGTAGGCTTTATCGTAAGCGGCAAGCAAACTGTCGGCTTGAGCGACGCCGCAGGGATTGGCGTGTTTGACAATAACGCAGGTGGGCTGGTCGCCAAAGGTTTTGACGCATTCCAGCGCGGCATCGGCATCGGCAATATTGTTGTAGGACAATTCCTTGCCTTGCAGTTGTTTGGCGGCAGCAATCGTGCCAACAGCCGGTATTTTTTCACGATAAAACGCCGCGTTTTGATGTGGGTTTTCACCGTAACGCATGGTTTGGTTATGGTAAAACTGCAAATTCAACGTTTCGGGAAATTGCACTCCGTTAATGTTGCCAAGATAAGTTGCAATCGCGGTGTCGTAACGCGCAGTGTGTTCAAAGCTTTTCAGGGCCAGATTGAAACGGGTCTGGTGGGAAAGGCCGTTGTTATTTTTCAATTCGGCAATTATAGAAGCGTAATCGCTAGGATCGACGATGACTGCAACATCGGCATGGTTCTTTGCCGCGGCGCGGATCATGGTCGGGCCGCCGATGGCGATGTTTTCAATGGCAGTGTCTAAATCGCAATCCGGGTTCGCGATAGTTTGTTCGAAGGGATACAGGTTAACTACTACCATATCGATAGCATTAATGCCGTTTGCAGCCATTACCGCATCGTCGATACCCCGGCGAGCCAAAATGCCGCCGTGGACTTTGGGATGCAAGGTTTTGACCCGTCCATCCATCATTTCCGGAAAACCGGTGTAATCGGAAACTTCAGTCGCTGGAATGTTATGCTCTGCCAGTGTTTTGGCGGTACCGCCGGTGGACAGAATTTCAATGCCTAATTGATGAAGCTGTTGGCAAAAATCCACGACACCGGATTTATCGGATACGCTGACCAGCGCGCGAGTGACTTTTTTGTTCATGCAGATCTCAGAATGAAAGAAGGGGGTAAAACCAGCCTTGTTTGGGTATTAGGACAGGCCGTAGAATTCCAGTTTTTTACGCAGTGTGCTGCGGCTTAAGCCCAGCGCTTTGGCTGCCTTGGTTTGGTTGTAGCCGGAATATTCCAGCGTTGCCAGTAGTAAAGGTTTTTCAACTTCACCGATGACCATCGCATGCAGATCGACTGCATCATGACCATTCAGTTGCAAAAAATATTGCTCCACTGTCTGCTTAACATGCGCAGCTAACGGAATAGCGGCGGTTTTTTTGCTGTCTATGTTAATGATTTCAGCACTTTTTTGGGATGCGTTCATGTTATGCAGCACGGTCGGTGGTTAAAAGGTTAAATGCCGAATTAATCAGCGCTATTTGTTGCGTTGGACATTGCGCCTGGTTGATATTGCGTTGAGCCCCCTGAGCTGCGGGCGAAAGATGCTCAAAATACCAGGCTATATGTTTCCTTGCTATTCTAACACCGCTCGCATTGCCGTAGAAGCTATATAGTTTGTCCAAATGACTCATGAGCGTACTGTGTATCTCCGTAATTGTTGGCTTTTCAATATGTTTGCCGTGGTTAATAAAGTAACTTATTTGACTAAATAGCCATGGGTTTCCCTGGGCTGCCCGACCGATCATAATCGCGTCTGCACCGGTCGAATCAAGCACAAATCGAGCCTGTTCGGGCGAATCAATATCGCCATTGGCAATAACCGGAATGCTGATGGTTTGCTTCACTTTTTTAACGGTTTCATGTTCAGCCTGGCCTTCAAATTTGCAGGCGCGGGTTCGTCCGTGAATAGTCAGTGCGGCAATGCCCGCATTTTCGGCTATTTGGGCGATTTCAACCGCGTTGCGGCTGTGCATATCCCAGCCGGTGCGTATTTTTAACGTAACCGGAATATCGACGGCATTAACGACTGCATCCAGTATTCGCTTTACCAGCGCTTCATCCCTTAATAGTGCGGAGCCGGCGGCGACTGAACAGACTTTTTTTGCCGGACAGCCCATATTAATATCGATAATCTGGGCGCCGCGTTCGGCATTGAGTTTGGCGGCATCAGCCATTTGTTGGGGGTTGGTGCCCAGAATCTGCACGGAGCGTATGCCGACTTCACCGCTATGGTCCGTTTTTAACAGCGTTCTTTTATGCCGGCTTAAAGCCGGATTGGATGCGACCATTTCAGATACAGTCAAACCTGCGCCGAATTGTTTGCACAACTCTCTGAATGGGCGATCGGTGATACCGGCCATGGGGGCCAGGATCAGATTGTTTTCAAGTTGATAAGGACCTATTTTCATGAGAGAGGGGAAAGGTTCAAGGATCAAGGTTCAAGGCGAAAGGGCGTGTCCTTTCACCTTGAGCCTTGTCTCTTTCACCTGCTTCATTTATCTCCGTCTTCGTTCCAGATTGGGTTGTCGCGGTCTTCCGGTTCCAGTTTGGCATTATCTTCAGGATAAATATGCCAGAAAGACTTATCGATCTTAGCGTTGCTATAGCCTTCTTTTTTATCATGGCCGAACGGACACCACCAGTTCTCTACGATCTTGACCATATAAGCATGCCATTCGAACAGCGCGACACTGTAAGGGCAGTACCAGGTGCAGTTC
>CAZJOY010000024.1:0-30482 GCA_964547705.1 uncultured Methylobacter sp.
GGCGGTTTTGATCGAAGCCCACTGCCAGCCGACGTGGATTGCCGTATTGACATTCAGTCACCAACGCTTGAATTTCCACCAGCAATGGCCGTGTTCCTTCCCACAATACGGTCACTACACTGCCGGAGGAAGGTTTGTCCGGACGGTTTAAAAACATCGCCGAGGGATTTTTAACCTCTTTTAGTCCCGTGCTGTCCATCGCAAAAAAGCCCAATTCGCCGACGCTGCCGAAGCGGTTTTTGTCCGCCCTCAGCACCCTGAACCGGGCATCATCGGTTGATCCCAACATCACTTGCGTATCGACAATGTGGCTCAATGTCATTGGTCCCGCCAGCGATTGATCCTTGGTGACATGCCCGACCATAAAAATCGATACGCCATGTTTTTTCGCATATTGGGTCAAATAGCTGGCCGATTCCCTGACTTGGGAAACCGAGCCCGGCGCCGATTCCGCCTCCTGGGTATGCATCACCTGAATCGAATCGATGACCAGGATTTGCGGTTTGACGTCGTCCAATACATCGCAGATGCGTTGCACCGACGTTTCGGCCAGCATCATGATTTTGTCCGCAGGCAGTTTGAGCCGGTGCGCCCGTTCGGCAATCTGTTGCAGCGACTCCTCGCCGGACACATACAGCACACTGACGCCGCGCGCGGCAATGTTAGCAATCGCCTGCAGCAACAACGTACTCTTGCCGGCACCGGGCGCTCCGCCAATCAGCACCACGCTGCCGCAGACAATCCCGCCGCCTAAAACGCGGTCGAACTCTGAAATTCCGCTAAAAATCCGCTCCGCCTGGGAAAGATTAACATCCGATAATAATTTGACCTCGGAGCGGCTTCCTGCATAACCTGCCGAGCGGGAATTACGTTCCGCTCCACCCAGCCTGACTTCCTTAATCGTATTCCATTCGCCGCAACTGGTGCATTGGCCGCTCCAGCGGGGAAAATCGGCTCCACATTGATCGCAGACAAATGCGATCTTGGTTTTCTTACTCATACATCCTAAAAAATATCGTCAACCGTTGTTAAATCGCCGGGAACTATACAGCTTTCCGGCATCAGCAACTGCCGGTATTGAGCCGCATCGGGCCGACCCTGTAAATACGATGCGCCGGGATTGATAATAAACTGTTTATCCATCGCGGTGCGTCCCAACAACATACGAAAACTCATGCTGTCTCGATTGGTCAAAGTCATTTCGGCTTTTACGACCGACTGCCCCAGAACTATTTGCGTTTCTATCACATAACGGCGCTGTTTGTGCCCGCCGGAATCCATAACCAGTCGGCGATCTTTAACCTGTGCATGGCATTCAACCGCCACATCGCAATTTTTTTGCAACGGATGAATCGCAAACATCACCCAACGCTGGCCGCCTTTTCGATAAGGATCGATAGCGAACGCATGCAGCGCCGATGAGCGCGCCCCGGTATCGATTTTTGCTTTAATCTCCGCCAAATTGAGCTCCGGCAAAGCCACCCATTCGCGCCAGCCCAATATTGGTTTATGTATCATCTGTGTAACACCTTAATCTAAATCCCAACAACTGCCGGAGCATCTGTAAAATGTCCGCCATTATCCTTGAATCCGGCAAGCGGATAAAAATATTTATAACTTTTCAGTAATGAGCTTGAATAATAGAACAAAGATGGCGCTGATTTGGATGGATATAAGCGGATTTGTTACACGTCCGGACACCCCACAATCTGTCATCGATAATTTAATGACTATCCGTCAAATACGGGCCATCCGTATGCTACTTTTTTTCACTAAGGATAAACCATGTCTGAATCGCTGAGTTCCGCTTCTGAAAAATCAGGCTTGCCGCCCGGCTCGCTGGTGCATGTCGGCGAAGTGCATGAACACGAACATAAAATCACCGTCATCGATTACAACAAATCAACGCTAACCAAGCGCACGATCAAAAACATTGAAGAACTGCTGCCCTACAAAACCACCGATACAGTCACCTGGGTGATTATCGACGGTTTGAAAGACGTGTCGATTATCGATGCGATCGGACAACACTTCTATATTCATGCGCTGGTGCTGGAAGACATTCTTAACACCCATCAGCGCCCGAAATTCGAGGAATTTGACGATTACCTGTATATCGTCATCAAAGCAATTTCCCTGGCCGATGATGAATTCAATGTCGAATATGAACAAGTCAGTCTATTGCTGTTGGATAAATTCGTTTTTACGTTCAAGGAAAAGCCAGATGCGCTATTCAACCCGATCTTCAGTCGATTAGACAACGATAAAAGCCATCTCAGGAATCTCAGCGCCGATTACCTGACCTACATCATCATGGATACCATCGTCGATGAGTATTTCTCCCTGCAAGATACTTTCGACGAGTTGATTGAAAATGTTGAAGATGAATTACTGAACAATCCATCGGCGCAAACCCTGAATATTATCCAGAAAATCAAACGCGAACTGATTTTCCTGCGCCGCAGCGTATCGCCGTTGCGGGAACTGTTGGCCGCTGTTCAACGTAGCGAGTCGCCGCTGCTGAATGAAAAAACCAAGCGCTACTTCCGCGATATTTACGATCACGTCATCCGCGTCAGTGAAGCGATGGAATCCTACCGGGATTTGATCGCCGGCATGCTGGACATTTATCTATCCAGCGTCAGCAACAAAATGAACGAGACGATGAAAATCCTGACCGTGTTTGCGTCGATTTTTATTCCGTTAACGTTTATCGCCGGCGTCTACGGCATGAATTTCGCGTACATGCCGGAACTGCAATGGAAATGGGGCTACCCGGCATTATGGGGCGTGTTTATCGGCGTCTCGGTATTTTTACTCAGGTTTTTTAAGAAAAAGAAATGGATTTAGTTAATGGCATCGATAGCTTCAAGCCGAAATAGCCAAAAAGGCCCAAAGATGCACTGCAACCAGCGCCCGCCACGGTGAAAACGGCGCCAGCCATTGTTGCGCTTGTTGCTCGCTGATAGAGTCGGTCGGTCCCAGCAATTGCTGCAAACCGCGCCGCACGGCAATATCGCCGTGCAGCGATCCGTCCAGCCAGCCGAAACCGCGCAACAGTGCATAATTGACAGTCCACGGGCCGATGCCGCGTATACGCAGTAGCTGCTCGCATACCCGGTCAACCGGCAATTCATCGACACTATATTCCAGCTCCAAATCGCCGGCGGCGATCATCCGGCTCAAGGTCAGCAAGCACTGGGCTTTGTTTTGCGAAAACCCGGCTTGGCGCAAATCGCTTTCGCTAAACTCAGCGACATGCTGTGCATCCGGGTAGCAATATAAACCGCTAGAATGACGTAGCGACGCCAACTGAATCAATTTACGCCGTATCGCCACCGCTGCCCTGACGCTAATTTGCTGGCAGATAATTGCCCAACTCAACGCTTCGAAAACCGATGCGGTGACCGGCACCCGCAATCCCGGCTGGCCGGCAATTAAAATGCCCAACTGCGGATGATCGCGATAACGCTGTTCGAATTCCTCTATCGGCTGATCCAAACCCAGCATGCGTTGCCACAACTTGCGCAATGTTTCGGTATCACCGGCAACCGCTATGCCATCAATCGCCAATTCCACCTGAGCGCAAGACGCTTCAAAACGTATGCTCAAACAAGCCGGCGAACCATTCCAAAGCATACCTTTGCTTAAGCTATCGGCATTCACAAGCTCGGCAACAGCCAATACATCGCGCTGATGAAACTTCAACATATCGTCGGGACGGTAATTATCCGGCAACGGCAACGAACAATGGACTGAATTCATACTTTGTTTTCCCGCCGCAGCAATTCGGCCTTGCGCTCAATGCCCCAACGATAACCTGATAGATTGCCGTTCAATCGCACCACGCGATGACAAGGAATCGCCACCGCCAAACTATTGGCTGCACAGGCGCTTGCTACGGCCCGCACGGCTTTAGGCGCTCCGGTGCGTTGCGCAATGTCCGTGTAACTCGCGGTTTGGCCGATCGGAATTTGCCTCAGAGCCTGCCATACCTTGCGCTGAAACTCGGTACCGCGAATATCCAGCGGTAAATCAAGCTCCAGCATCGGAGCTTCGACAAAATTGACGACTTGAGCGATCCATTGTTCGCACTCGCTATCATCAATTATTAATTCAGTTTGCGGGAAGCGGTCTTGTAAATCGAGGATCAGCGCCTCAGGGGTATCGCCCAATAAAATCGCACAAACGCCCTTTTTGCTGAGAGCAACCAAAATCGCCCCCATTGAACATTTACCCAAAGCAAAGCCGATCCGGCCGCTAACAGCCGGTTTGGATCGAGCGCGCGGATCGGCCATTGTTTGCAATCTTTGCGTTGGACTAATAATACGGTTCATGTTGGCTCCTGAAAGGATAGTCATGCTGGATATTTTACCGATTCGTAGGATTAGTCAACTGCGGATATTGCTTTCAAACTCGGACATTCGGTGAAAACCACTGCCATTAAGTTAAGCCGTTCATGGTGAGCTGGTCGAACCATGAACGGCTTATGATGCTGTTTCGGGGGATTGTTTTGAGAGGCATGAATAATCCTCTCAAAACATTAGGGAACCTCTAATAATTCAGTGCTTCGCCAAAGCTCTCCTGAGTTTATCGAAGCCTGTCATGAGTCCTTCGACTCCACTCAGGAGAGCCTTGTCGAATGGGGCTCAGCACAAACGTAACCGATTATTAGATAGTACGTATTGAACTATTTTACTGGTGAACAACATTGACATTCATGACTAAACCGTCGGTGAAAGAGAATTTATGCGGTCCTGCCGGTAAACCGACAATCATGGCCCAGTAGCCGTCGGCGACAGCCTTTTGCGGCTTGCCGGTAACACAAGAATCGAAATTCGGGTATAAGCTCGGATCGCCGGTCAGCGTGAATAAGCCTGAGGTTACTCGTTGATTAAGCGCTTCCTTTTCGGAAAGCATCAGTTGTCCGTCTATGCTAAAGCCGTTCGGTATTGTCCGAGCTTTGTCCACAATGCTTTGCGCATCGAGCGTCAGAAATTCTTCTAAGGTCTGGCCTGGAGCGGGTACGAAACTGGGATCCGGGCAAGGCCAAGTATCAATATAAGCTCCGGCGTTCATAAAAATCGCTTTCCCCTCCGGCACATCGCATTTCACGACAGAGTTCTTGTACGGGCGTTTACTCGTGTTAGTGCCACTGCCGATAAACCAGACAGAGGAGTGCTGCGGCTGAGTGCAATTCAAATTCCCGGCGACCATCGGATTACGATTGTAGGGAATCGAATAGACCCATTGCGAAAAATCGGCCGCCCATTTTTCATAACTTTGTCCGTAAGGACTGCTACCGTCGACCGGCAAAACGCTTGGACCTGCGAATATTGCGGAGGAGAAAAAAGCGGAAACGAACAAAGCGGTTAAGATGATTTTTTTCATTGTCTTCCCTCATATTCTTAGTTGTTGTATCCAAGGATAATCAAACGGGAGTTCGCCTTTTTGGATAAACAAAAAAACCGGACTCCTAACATGACCTTAACAAGGGCCACTCTCGGTAGTCCGGCTTTCCGGAAGATTGGATCCGCGACTTTCTGTCCCTACCTTACGGTAGGTTTAGCGTTATTCACCATTATTCTTAGCACTTCTTTTTTTACAATCAGTAAGAATACTTGCTTTGACTTATATCTATCGACTTCGGCTTTTACGGCAAATAAAGCCTAAATCTGGCGCCGCCAAACCGGCTGTTATTATCGGTTTCAATAAAGCCTTGTTTACCGGCATTGGCATGCAGTCGCGCAATTGTTCTGGTAAAAAACAACCCCAAGCCTGTATTGCCGGTACCCAGGTCAACCTGAGGCAGTTGTTGTTCATCGGACGACATCAGGTTTTCCGGATACCCCGCGCCATCGTCTTCAATGCTAAAAACCACATAATCCTGTTCCTGGGACGCGGAAATTAGAACCTTGCTTTGACAATAGCGATGCGCATTATTGACTATCGTACAAAGCGCATTGCTGATCATCGCGCTGTCGCAATAACACACCAAATCGCTATCGCATTCGGTAATAAGCTCAGCATTGCCTAAAGACAGTAATGTGGAATGCTGGTCGACAATATCTTCCAATATGTCAACGGCGTAATGCTCGTCTATGGTCGGCGTGCACTGCGCTAAGCCTATTTTATAAAGCGTCAGCAACTGCATGAGATTATTGTTCATGCGATTCGCTTCAAAGTTTAACTGTTGTAATTCGTCAGGCTTTTGTTCCGGGAAAAAGTTCTCAAGCTGGCTGATAAGCTCCCTAAGAGCATGTAATGAATTCTTGAGGTCATGCACTGAAGACGCCAGGAGCGCGGAAAAATCGATAGACTGCATAGGAGTATTAGACATTTTGGCGATGTATTAGTTGATTGTAGAGAGAATAGCGTCCAGCTCTGTCTGGATTACACTGACTTTATTGTGCGGGATACCTAATTGAATGGCTTTGTTGATATAGGATTGAGCATGCATGACTTTTTCCTGGTCGGGTTTGGATGCTTTCATTTCATATACCAACGTTTTTACCAGATTCAAGATAATCGTGTGATTATCCGGCATTAACGTTAAAGCTTTTTCAAACAACGCAGTAGCTTTCTGAACATTGCCTTCCTGGAACAGGCTGACACCTTTATTGTTGATGTTGACGAGGTCTCTTTTTACTTTCTGAACCAAAATTTCAGCATGATTGTCACCGATAAAATCACCGCACATTGTTACCAAATCTTTGATAAAAAGCTTGTCATCGATATTGGCAGTGATTAAATCGTTCAGCATTTCATCGCTGGTTTCAGTGTCTCCATTCAAGTAACACTCTCTTACCATTTCCATGCGCAGCTCCCTGGATATTTGCTTATTAAATTGCTTATTCAATTTAAAAGCTTTTTCCTGCGCTTGATAAACCAACTCCATATGGCCTTTGGCTTGATAAATATCGGCTTCCAACAAGGCCGACCTAATCATTGCTTCAGGATCATTATGAAACTGCTGATTTAGCTCGCGCACGACTTGCAACGCTTTGTCGTTGGAATCGGTTTTTAAATAAACATTGGCCAAACCGGAGTAATCGGTCGGCGATTTGTGTATGGAGTTTCTACCCAGTTTAATAGTGGCCATATAGGCTTTTTTGGCCATAAACAGATTGTCGGTTTTATCGGCCAGCACGGCCAGTTTTTTTTGTCTTAAAATAGACCTAGGCGACAGTTCAACCGCCGAATTAACTGACGATAAAGCCTGCTCATCGTCCCCGATCAATTCATAAGCTTTTACCAGCAAGTCATAAGCTTCCAACATCATCGGATGCTGCTCGATAACATCATGAAAGATTTTAATAGCCTGAACATAATCGCCACGATGAAAAGTTACCACCCCCAGCCCCAATTTAGCCCAGGGAAATTCTCTTTGCTGCTTAACGTCGCGGTAAATTTCCTCGGCCTTATTAAGATCGCCGACTTTAACCAACAGTTCCGCCTGCATTTTCAATAGCTGCATGTGCATTTTTTTATCGTCTTGCTGGAGCAGCCTTTCGCACTGATGAATGGCTTGATAAAGGTTGCCTTTATCTATCTCGTTTTCAATGCCGGCCAAGTAATCTTTGCGGGCTTGGCATTTTTCAATACGGCTTGATAATTGTTTTGAGCTAAAGGGTTTAATTAAATAGTCATCGGGTTTATTGTCAACAGCACCCAGCACTGATTCCAGGCGATGTTCGCCTGTAGCCATGATAAAAATGGAGCTGACCGGCAACAGCTTAAGGTAGCGGGCCTCTTCCAGAACTTGTTGCCCGGTTTTTTCACCAAGCAGGTTGTAATCACAAAGCACAATATCGAATTTGTTATTTCGCATTGCGGCTATCGCATTGCTGCCGGATTCTTCTGTGACAATAAACCGCGCTCCCAATGAACCCACTATCTGTTTAATAGCATCGCGCATAGCGGCTTGATCTTCGATGATCAATACTTTTTTCGAAGAGAGGTCTACGGCCATAAGCGATTAATTTTAACCTTGTATTTCATCTTTCTGCCGGGGTTTGAAAAAGCCGGAATTCCTAGTATTAATGCTAATCTTATACCGAAACCTTGCGCTTCCATAGCAATAAAAGCCGAGCATGTGATTGAAAAATATAGGCAATTAACGACTAGACTAATTCAAAAATAAGCTTTGGCACATCGTTGAAAAAATGCAGTTTTGTATATTATCAATCGTCTACTGCTATCGTTTGCCCAAACTCATCCATCATCCCGAACATAAAAAATCGCTATAATTTTTTAGCCAACAGCGCTGCAGTTTATCCGGCTCATATCGAGAACAGGGTGCATTGCTTGCGATAGGCTGGTATTTTAAAGCTGAGTTGAGCAGCTTGTCTGTTCAAACGAAACTTATGCCCTTGGGTATAAGTAAATTTTATAAAGATTCGCTGGAGTACGCGCCATTGGAAAATTTGCAGGTACAACAAGATTATGGACAAGTCATCGGAACCATTGTGGAGGTGCATGGGCCGGTCGTGATTATCGACTGTAGCTCTCTGCCGCCGCTGCATCAAGCATTGTGTACCAGCTTTGACCACACGCTGTATCTTTTCGAAGTTCACCAGCATCTTGACGAACGGCATATACGCGCTATTACTCTGCACGGTACGGCCGGCTTAAGCCGCGGCATGACCGTCTACGATACCGGCGCGCCCTTGCATGTCCCGGTATCGGAGCAATGCTTGGGACGCTTACTGAACATATTCGGTGAACCGTTGGATGGACAAGCCGCTTTGCCTAAAACCGAATTCCGTAATATTCACGCCAAGCCGCTGCCCTTATCCGAAGCCATAGGCATCAGCGGCATTTTGGAAACAGGCATTAAAGTCATCGACCTGCTCTGCCCTTTTGTTAAAGGCGGTAAAACCGGGTTATTCGGCGGCGCAGGAGTCGGCAAAACCGTGCTGGTCATGGAATTTATCCATGCCGTTTCCGCGATCCACAAAGGCGTTTCCGTGTTCGGCGGCGTCGGCGAACGCATCCGCGAAGCGCATGAATTGTGGCGGGAAATGCAACAAGCCGGCGTTATGGACGACACATTGATGGTATTCGGGCAAATGGACGAATCGCCCGGCGTGCGTTTCCGGGTTGCGCTATCGGCGCTGACTTACGCCGAATACCTGCGCGACAGCCTGCATAAAGAAGTGCTGTTTGTGGTCGACAATGTGTTCCGCTTCGTCCAGGCCGGCAGCGAAATCTCCAGCTTATTGGGCCGTATGCCTGCCACCGTCGGTTACCAGCCGACCTTGACCACGGAAGTCGCCGAATTGCAGGACCGCATCCTGTCGACCCGGCAAGGCGCCATCACCTCGGTGCAAGCGGTCTACGTACCGGCCGACGACATGACCGACCCGGCAGTCAGCGCTATCCTCAGCCATCTGGACACGACCGTTATCCTGTCCCGGGACCAAGCCAGCAAAGGCATTTACCCGGCCGTCGATCCGCTGCGCTCCAGCAGCAAACTGATGGACAAACATACCTTGGGCGAGCGCCACTATACAGTTGCCAAAGGCGTTCGCGAACATCTGGCGCGTTACCATGAACTGGAGGATATTATCGCGATGCTCGGCATCGAGGAACTAGCCGAAGCCGACCGCAAAATCGTTACCCGCGCCCGTAAATTGCAACGCTACTTGACGCAGCCGTTTTCGGTTTTATCCGAGCATACTAAGCAAATAGGCGTTTCAGTGCCGCTGGAGCAAACCTTGACCGACTGCGAAGACTTCCTAGCCGGAAAGTATGACGATCTAAGCGAACAGCAATGCTACATGCGCGGCTCGATGCGGGACGGCGTATGAACCTGAAAACGGCACTTATTCAAACTCGCCCAATGCTTTTAAGGTCGCGGCAAGATCGGGATTAAGGCGCGATAAATAATCGTCACGTTGTTCGGTCGGTATATCCAAATAATCCAGCCATTGCTTTAACAGTTCAGCTAATGGTTGCATCGAAGCGCCGTATAGCGGTATCAGCTCGGAGGTTAGATCGCGCAGTAAGCTTCTGTCTATTTGCTTCTTTACCATATTTATCCATAAAGCCCTAATAAACGGCTCATACGGAGCGGCAAACTGGGCGGGTAATTCTGCAAGCAGTTGGTTAGCCGTCGCGAATGCGGAGAGAAGTCCTTGCTGGAGGCTGATGTCGTAAATGGCAGCGCCTAACTGTTGGACAGCTTGGTGTTGTGCCGATAGCGACAGTGACTTCGCTCCGGTAAGTTCCTGCCATGCGCTGCTGAGTCCTTGGTTAACTAGACTGTAGCGAGCTATTTGCCCTAGATTAATGGCAATCAACTCTTCCTTTTTAAGCGCTTGGCAAAAGCCCAACGCTTCCCGATGAGCGGTAAGGGCTTCGCTTGGCCGCCCCATAAAATCATTGAGCTGGGCAATCATCATGAGGTAGTAAGGAATACCGAATGTCCAATCCTGTTCTCTGGCAAGCCGAAGGACTTCGTTGAATAGTGGTAAAGCCTCGGTAAAGTTGTTCTGCCTCATGTATACCCATGCTAACCAACCAACACAACCATTTAATTCAAGGCTATGCGCTAAGGTAGGCTTGGCAATGCTCAGGATTTCCAGTAACGAATCGATAACAAACTGATCGTTTCCTTGATCTGTTAATTGTTGAACAACGCCGAAAATTGCTGATAACACACTTTGCGCTTCTGATAATTGTGCATTTTTTAATCGATGCCGTAATGCACTTACATATAATTGCAGCACTTTTTCTAGATTTAGGTTGGTGACATCTGCATTTGAAGCATCTCTAATTATCTTTTTCGCTAACTCCTCGTAACTAGGCGCAAGCGGGAACTGCTTATCTAGTTCGCATTGACGCTCAAGCTCCAGAATGCTCTCTCTTTTTATCAGCCTAAACTTATTAAGTTCTATAGTGTTATCTTCCAATACCTTTAACAAAGTACGCCAATCGGTCTCACTACAATCGCTGGCAACATAGACTCTAAGCGTCACCAATTTTTCTATTGGCGATTGAAACAAACCCTCATCAATCAATTCTGCCATTTGCTTCCCAGACAATTCGTTACCAAACCTGTTGCAAACTTTTAACACCTCATAAGCCTGCTGATAAGCGGAGTTAAAATTTTCATCATTGTTAAACTGAGTCAGTAACTTTTCATATACGGTAACAGCATCGCCCGACTCCACAGGCTCTAAAATCTGCCCAACCACCTGCATCAATTGTTCGGTTGAACGGCATGACTCAGGCAACTGTTCTGCATCGATGCGATGATCTTGCAACGCCAGCGCCAACATCATCCGCGCTTCAGGTTCTTGGCCCCGCTGTAAATAACGTTCTGCAAAATTGAACTTTTCGCGCTGCTCCAACGCATCCGCCAAAAACTCCGCCAATATCGCCAATTGCGTTTGTTGTCCCGGCTGTAAATAACGCATCCGGTAAAACTGCGCGAATAAGCGGTCGGCCATGATATAGGGTTTTTCTTTGCTACCCTTTACCGCTTGCACGGCGATATAACCAAAATCATGCAACCAAGACACGGCGCGGGCTATATCGCTTTGTTTGGCACCCAGGCGATCGGCCAAACCGCTTTGCGAACAAGGTTCGCCGCCACGGATTAACGCATCGAGAATTTTTTTGGAATTGGGTGGAATCCGTTGCAATAAAGCACGGTAGTAGTCGCTCATTTTATCCAGCGTGGCGTGTATGTCCGCCGCAGCCAGCAACACTTCCTGCTCGTCAAGTATGGCTCCCGCCAGCACTGCCGCCACACGCGGATTGCCGCCAGTGTAACGGCTGTAGGCTTCAACTCGCGCCAACTGTCTGAGGCTGGCAATTTTATTGACCAGCTGTGCGCGGCTTTTCAAATATATGCGGTGCTCGGCGGGCGTCCAGCCTGCCAATTCATGATGTTCGAATTGCTTAAACAAGCGGGCATCGTAATTTTCATCAAAGCTGCCCTCCACGCTGGTAACCAAGAATAAAATCTTGGCCTCGTGGCTGAGCAAGACGCGCAATAAAGAATGATCCTCATCACTGGTAAAGGCTTGCGCCAACAATTCGTCAAAATTTTCTACGGCCACAATCAATAATTGCTCATTGAGGCTCTCGAGCAATTTCGCTTTGGCGCTTTGCCATTCCCCGGCACGATCCGCGACCCGCCATGCAGAAGGTTGCCCGAGGTCACCCTTGTCAACTTGGCGCATACGTATTATTTCCAGCAGCAGTTCATGCGGTGCGGCGATGTTTTGATGCTCTTCCGGCAACAATACGAACCGCACTCTAGGGTCGTCTTGTTGGGCCAGTGTGGCTTGAATCAAGCGCAAAAAATAGGACTTTCCGCCGCCGCGTTGCCCGGTCACCAACCAATGCCCGCCGGTAGCTGGATGGTTGAGCCGTTGTTTGACGACCTTTAAGAATTCGGCGCATAAACCTTCGCGCCCGGTGCTGAGTTTAAGGACGGTGTCATCCGCCATTTCCCGTGGATTAAACCAAGGTATATGTCCTGCGCTCATGTCAAACTCCGAGCGGCGCGCCACCATAAACGAATCATATTGAGCGTAAAGCACCAACGATAATCAGCTGCCTGGGTAATAAAATCGTGCAGTTGCAACTTGACCAGAACGGCACGGTCTGCGCCTGAAACCAGCTCAGGCGGAAGCAGGCACGGTTCGTTCGCACCTCTTGCCAGCTCATCCAGAATTTGCTCGGCAACGGCTTGTTCTGTCGGTGTGTAATGTTTAGCAAGCCGCTCTTCAAATTGATAGACAAAACTACGCTGCAAATGCGGCAACACCTTGTTATTTAATAATTGTTCACACTCGGTAAGCGTAGGATTAAATTTTAAATAGCCTACCGCCGTTTCTAAACATTGCGGCACATAATCGGGCAAGTGTTGCAAAATCAACTTTATTGATTCAGCGTCGGCTGCTGTCGTGCCTTGCAAACGGGTTTTAAGATAGCTTTCCGCTTCATTATCGTTAAAAGGGGGTAAGGTTTCGTGCCAAAGTCCTCCGAGTACTGTTTTAGGAATATTCAGGCTACTAAGCAGATGTTCTAAGTTGATCGAGCCGGCAATGATAAAGCGCAAGCCGTTACTGCGCAGTTTACGCAAGGAAGCCAGCAATACTTCAATATCATGTGTTTGATAATTTCTGGCAAGGAGATTTTCGATAAAAAAAGGCAGTTCATCAATGGCAATGACCGGTAATTGTTCGGTCGGCGTTTTGGCTAGAATTTTCGCCAGTTGTTCGACTATTGGTTCCCAATACCGTTGCAGGTCGTCATTGGGCGGACGAAATTCAACCGTAACTTCTGACGCCGACACGTTATCAACTTGCAACCTAAACCAATCAATGAGCTTACCTGGAGCCAAGCGCAGTGCAGTTAAACTTTGTTGCAGCATGCTTGCAACACCTTTTGGCATATGCCGCAACAAATCGCTGTAGAACATTGTCAGGCTGGTATAGTCCTGTACATCCAGATAAACCGCTTCGGGCTGTTCGGGCAATTCCACCAATACGGCTTTGACCAACTCGGTTTTGCCGGTTCGGCGAATACCGGCAAGCAACACGCTTTGCCCATCCGATAAACGATCAAGGATTCGTAACAGTTCCGCCTCACGGAACATAAAGTTTGGATTTCTGGTAATCATTGCCCCGCCGACGTTTAATGATAAAGAAATCATATTACATAAAATACATATGAATTAAAAGTAATACATTTTTAGCGTGCTGGTTAACCACTCCATTTTTTTGAATGTCGTTACCTTACCTCCCAATAGCCGCGTGTGCCTCCGATTCGCCGGATATACCCCGCCTCTTTCAACTTGTTAAGTTGCTTTTTTAAGGCGGACTCATTGATCCCATGCGCTCTGCCATTTTGCGGTAGGGCATTTGGCTGTCTGCATTGATTGCAGCGGTGCGAAATCCAAGCTTGCCAATGAGCGGTTGTAATTGATCTGCTCATCAAAGCTGATGTTAAGCCGTTGGCGTTCCAGTTCTTGGATTGCAGTCCCGGCCCACATGACGCTATCTCTAAATCATCCGAATTGTTTGCTATACAAGCACATTTTAAGTAAATTCCTATCAAGACTCGTTTCGATACTTTGGAGTAGCTACTTTTGAACAGTTTGCAGATACAACCAAAACACGGCCAAGTCACCGGAACAATTACCGAAACGCATAGCCCGAAGAGGGCTGCCAACTACATCCTCTTTCCGTCTCGATGAATCAATTCGTACTAAACTTGTTTGATGCCAGCCATGAACGGCGCATTGATGGCGTGACTTCATTTGTCGGCGAGGACGCTTCAGGCAGCTTCGGTATTAAAGCCCATCATGCGCGCTTTATGACCACGCTGGTTTTCGGCCTGGCGCGCTTTCGTCTGGAGTCCGATGATTGGCAATATCTGGCTCTGCCGGGCGCGGTCGCCTATTTCAACAATAACGAATTGACGATCAGCACCCGGCATTTCCTGATCGACACCGACCTTGAGCGAATCAGTACCTTATTGGAAGAGCAGTTGATCGCCGAAGAAGAAAATCTGCGTTCGACAAGGGAAAGCCTGCATCGAATGGAACAGGCCATGATAAAACGCATGCTGACGCTAAAACGTAAAACCGGATGGCAGTTATGAATAATCAACGACTCAAAAACAAGATTGACAGCCAAGTCAAACGCATCAAGAAGGCGGAACATGATCACGGCCCGAATCTACCCTCAATCGGCACACTGGGCCTGGTCATGGTATTACCTGTTATCGGCGGCGTGTATTTAGGCCATTGGCTGGACGACATGGTGGAGGGTTATTCGACACACTGGACAATCGGTTTATTGCTTGCGGGGTTAGTGATTGGGATTTTTAATGTGTATTTTTTGATTAAAGATTAAACAAAGCCCTCTTCAGAGGGAGAGGACTTTTAGGTTGAATTATGGAAAACGAATTTACTTTTGCTATCGGCCCGGTGGTCATAAGCGCATCAGTCATTACCACTTGGGGAATCATGCTGGTCATTACAGTAATAGTCTGGCTTTCAACGCGTCATCTGGAGATGCTGCCGGGTAAGTTGCAAGCCACTGTTGAAGGCATTGTGGTGACTATCGATAAGACTATCCTCGCTGTCGCACCGGAGCATGGACGGCAAATTCTGCCTTTTATCGGAACGCTTTGGTTGTTTCTGATCGTTGCCAACCTGCTCAGCTTAATACCGGGCTTGCATTCGCCAACTCGCGACCTTTCAGTGACATCGGCATTGGCAATACTGGTGTTCTTCTCAGTGCATTGGTTTGGCATAAAAACCCAAGGCTTGAAAAATTATCTGCGCCATTATTTGAGCCCCAACCCAATTTTGCTGCCTTTCCATATTATCAGCGAATTTACCCGCACTCTGGCATTGGCCATCCGCTTATTCGGCAACATGATGAGCCTGGAAATGGCGGCCATGTTAATCTTGCTGGTGGCAGGATTTCTGGCGCCGATTCCGATTTTAATGCTGCATATCATTGAAGCGCTGGTGCAAGCCTATATTTTCGGCATGCTGGCGCTGGTTTACGTAGCTAGTGCTATACAATCCCAACAAATTGATTCACAGGAGTAACTTATGTCAGACATTGCCTCGATTGTCCTTGGTTCCAGCATCGCCGCCATTATCGGCATTGCGTTAGGGGTCATGCTCCCCGCCCTGGCGATGGGCAAAGCCATCGGTAGTGCATTGGAAGCCTTATCGCGGCAGCCGGAATCCGAACAGTCGATCATGCGTACCTTGTTTATCGGTCTGGCGATGATTGAATCATTGGCTATTTATTGTCTGGTTATTATTTTGATTGTGCTGTTCCGGAATCCGTTGCTTGAATATGTTCTTAAATAATTCGAAGGCACAAGCATGGAATTTAACCTATCGACATTTATCCTCGAAATTATTAATTTCCTGGTCCTGATCTGGATCTTGCAGCGGCTTTTTTACAAGCCTTTGCTGGAAGTGATCGCCAAGCGTAAGCAGTTTATCGATCAATCGCTTAGCGATGCAAAAAGCCTGAAACAACAAGCGGAACAACAATGCAGCCTGTATGAAAACCGGCAAAAATTATGGGAACAAGAAAAACAGGCCGCCATCACCGCCCTGCACCGGCAACTCGAAGCCGAAAGAAAAGCGCATCTGGAAAAACTGAATGCCGATTTCGAACAGGAACGGCAAAGAGCCAATGTGTTGCTGTCAAAACAACAGCGGGAATTGCAAGAACAAACCGAAAAACAGGCATTGCTCAATGGCGCCAAGTTTGCCGCCATGTTGCTGCATCAATCCGCAGGGCCTGAGCTGGAAGCCCGCTTATTTACGCTGCTGTTGGACAACCTGACTACCTTGCCGGAAGCGTGCAGGCAATGTTTGACCGCGCAGGGAAATAAAAAATCGGTACCTGTCAAAATAACCAGCGCCTATCCGCTGTCTGTAGAAATGCGCCAACAACTGGAACAAAAGCTCGGGGCGTTAACCGGCAGCCCAATCAATTTTCAATATCATCAGGACAATGCGCTGATCGCGGGTGTGCGTGTAGACATCGGCGCTTGGGTATTGAATGCTAACCTGAAGCACGAACTGACAGGCTTTGCCGAGATTGCCAATGGACAGGATTGAAAACGCGTCTACCAGCCTGCTGGACAAACAGGCCGAGTGGCTGGCCGGCTATCAGCCGGGGCTGCGCATTGCCGAGCAAGGCACGGTCGTTTCCGTCGGCGACGGCATCAGCTGGATCAAGGGCTTGCCCTCCGCAGCTATCGAAGACATCCTGGATTTTGCCGATGGCAGCCGGGGCATGGTTTTCGACCTTAACCGCGACCGGATCGGCGCAATTTTGCTATACGAAACCGAAGCGCTGACAGCAGGCACCACGGTTCATCTTTCCTGGCACTCGCTCAGTATACCGGTCGGCGATGAATTTTTAGGCCGGGTTATCGACCCACTGGGAACTCCGCTGGACGGACAGCTTCCACCAATCCAGACAGGACGGGAAAGCATGGAAAAAGGCTCGCCCGCTATTATCGCCCGTGACTTTGTCCATAAGCCGCTGTACACCGGCATAAAAATTATCGACACGCTAATTCCGATCGGCAAAGGGCAACGGCAGTTGATCGTGGGCGATGAAGGTCTGGGCAGGACTTCAATCGCTATCGACACGGTCGTCAATCAAAAAGGCAAAAACGTATTATGCATCTATGTGCTGATCGGCCAGAAGCGCTCTGCCGTTGTCAACACGATTGAGACATTGAGAAATCACGGCGCCTTGGACTATACCGTCTGCGTGGTCGCCGAAGCGAGCACCCTGCCCGGCTTGCAATATATCGCCCCGTTTGCCGGCTGCGCGCTGGCCGAACACTGGATGGCGCAGGGCCGGGACACTTTGATTATTTACGATGATTTATCGACGCATGCCAGGACTTACCGGGAACTGTCGTTGCTGCTGCGTAGACCCCCCGGCCGCGAGGCTTATCCGGGCGATATTTTCTTTGTCCACTCGCGCCTGCTCGAGCGCTCGACCTGTTTGAATGCCGAAAACGGCGGCGGCAGCATGACGGCCCTACCGATCATCGAAACCAAACAGGGGGAAATTGCCGCCTATATTCCGACCAACCTGATTTCGATTACCGACGGGCAAATCTATCTGGATAACGACCTGTTTGTATCGGGATTTCGTCCGGCCATCGACATTACCCGCTCAGTATCGCGAATAGGCGGCAAGGCGCAAGATATGAGTATTCGCGATCAAGCCGGGCAAATGAAGCTGGATTACCTGCAATTTTTGGAACTGGAAGTCTTTACCCGCTTTGGTCAACGCCTGGAAGCGTCAATGGAAGCCAGGATCAAACGAGGCCGGTTGCTCAGGGAAATATTAAAACAGGACCGGTTGGTTCCGCACAGCAGCCTTTTTCAATTGGCTTGGCTGACCGCATTTAATGCCGGACTGTTTAACCAAGCCGCTCCTGAAGACATTCCAAAAATGCTGGTTAACATTGATGAAGGCATTAATACCACGACGCTGACTCTGGAAAGCAGCCCCGAGCAATGGCAACTGGCTGTTAAAGAATGGCTTAATACCAACCCCGCATAACCATCATGAGCCTAAGCCGCGAACTGCAACTGCATATCATCCAACTGAAGGAGATACGCAGCATTTTAAATTCGATGAAAATCCTGGCCTTCATGGAAACGCATAAACTACAGCGTTTTAAAACCATGCAAAGTCAGGTTGTGGCTAATATTGAACGTACGGCACTGGATTTTCTGGATTTTTATCCCGGATTGACAGCCGCTGAGGACCATGCCGCACATATCTGTATCTTATTGGGCTCAGAACGCGGTTTTTGCGGAGACTTTAACGAAAGCCTGATTAATGGAGTCGCGGAACAAGCTTATACCGGCATCATTGCGATCGGCAACCGACTTTGTAACCGGCTGGAAGACGACATAACCACGAAAATTGTTGGGACGCTCGAAGGTGCGAATGTGGCCGAAGAAGTCCCTGCTATCATTAGCCGCCTGATTGACACCATCAGCACGTTACACAGCAAATCGTCCCCTACATTACAGTTGACCGTTGTTTATCACGATAACGGCTCCAATCAAATCCGCCAGCGGCAGATGTTTCCTCCTTTTACCCAGCCAGATCAAAGAAGCCTTCATCATGGCCACCCACCGGTACTTAATCTGGAACCCGGCGAGTTTTTTGCCGACTTGATCGATCATTATTTATTTGCCGCGCTACATGAGATTTTTTATATCTCGCTGTTGGCTGAAAACAATAGCCGCTTGCAACACTTGGAAGGCGCGGTAAATCACCTGGATGATGAAACCGTAAAGCTGCAAAGAAAATCCCAGATTTATCGCCAGGAAGAAATTACCGAAGAAATTGAAGTCATCTTACTCAACGCGGAGAATTTGTAGTTTACGGCATCATACTCTACTGCCCCATTCCGGTTAAACGCCAATAATAAATATTGTCTTCCTGAAAAAATAGGCTGATAATAATTTCGTATCGCTATCTTTTTTCAGTCAACTTTTTTTAACGAGCGGACAATCATGAATATGAAAAGCATATTAATTTACCTGGCCGCACTAACCTTGTCATTTAGCGTTTTCGCTATTGAAGTTCAGGAAGAGCCGAAGATTACTACGCAGGACAAAATAGAACTGAATCAGCAAAATTCACCGTTAACTCATCTGACTACTGAAAGCGTTAACAGCCATACGATTCCTCAAGCTTCAGCCGAGAAACCCAGTGAATTGATAACGGCTCTCAGCGTCTATTTAATTATCATCGTTGTTTATTCGATTTATGGAATGAAAGCTAACTCGAAAAATGCCGGAAACTGATATGTCGATACGGGCAAAACATAGCTATTTACAGAGACTGACCTTCATCGTTGATAAGCGATGAAGGTTTTTTTTGAGCGTCGGCGGCGAATGGCTATCGTCCTGCATTAACCACCCTTTTGGCTACGTTAAAAAAACTCTTGTCTTAGCCTCTCGCAGCTGTTCGCGCGGCGCAACTTTAGCTAATTCATTCATCTCTTCGGCCAAAAGATCCAAAATATCGTCTGCCGATACAATACCTATCAATCCTTTTTCCTGATTAACTACGGGAACACGACGGATTCCATTGGAGCGCATTAAGCGAATGGTTTCAAACACACCTTCTTGCTCTTGCACGCTGACAAGTTGCGGGCCCATAATATCTCCGACGCAGAACTCGTTAACATCCAGGGACTGAGCAATAACCCCGATAACCATATCGCGATCGGTAATAATGCCGACCGGCACCCGTTTGCTATCAAGCTCATCGACGATCACAAGATCGCCGACATGGAACTCGCGCATCAGTTTCGCCGCCTCCGTTAGACTCATTTCCCTGGTCGCGAACACTGCTTCGCGATTGCAAAATTCACCAATAGACATCGTCATATCCTCTGTTTAGTTAAGATAGAAGTGCTTGAACAAAGTGGCGTTCAGAATATTCGTGCCGTTCTCTCGCTTTCCAACTGCGCTAATTTCCGACAGAGGCATTCTATTTTAAAATCCGCGCCGCCAGAATCAGCAATTGTACCTACGAAGCCGGTTTTATTAGGAAATCAAGGAATTTCGAGCTGGTTCTGCATCAGGCGCGTTATCTGTGGCTTGCGGATATTTTCCGTAAGCGATAAACCAGCGCGCCGTATATTACAACATTGATCAGAATGACCAAACCAGCCATTCCGAATTGAATGTCTCTGGTGAGTCCGGCCGGATAGATGATGGGCAAAAGATAGTGTTCAATGAAACTGCCGGAATAACCGGTATCGCCGGCAATCCGCCTGAATCTGACTTCCAGCGTCGTAAGCGGGCACAGTCCTCCGGTCAATTCGATATAGGCTCCCCAAATCGCCGCCGGTATATGAGCCAATACAAGCCAACGGCAACAAAGCGCGAGCAAGCCGCCAAAAATAACAAATACAATAAACAGGAGATGAAAAATAAGGACGAAATCCGCCAAGAACCGATAGATCATTTAGGATATGTAAATATTTGGGTTTGCTATGCAGGGCTAGCCAAGGCTTTCTATTTTAAATGGAATTCGCGCTATCATAATGGGTAATCGTACTTATTCGGACAGGTTTTATTATGGAATTGCTTTGGGTTGGCGCAGCTTATCTGGCCGGTTTAATCACCAGCCGATTATATTTACCGCCTTTGGTCGGCTACCTGATGGCCGGGTATATTCTGAATGCAGTCGGCGTTGAAGCCAACGAAACACTAACCCATATAGCGGATATTGGGATTGAGTTGTTGTTATTTACAGTCGGCCTGAAATTAAAACCGTCCTCACTATTACGGCGCGAAGTGCTTAGCGTCGGCAGCTTGCACTTACTTATCGTAACCGCAGTTTCAGCACTGGTTTTCTTTGGTTTTAATGGGCATATTACCGGAGGATTGGTGATCGGCGTGAGTTTAGCTTTCTCCAGTACAGTGCTCGCGATTAAGGTATTGGAAGATAGCGGCGAACTTTCCACTTTGTACGGCCGGGATGTTCTGAGCATATTGATTTTACAAGACATTGTTGCCATCGGCCTGCTGGCTGTCGCGAATAACAAGCAACCCTCCCCTTGGGCGCTGTGCCTGTTATTACTGCCTTTTCTTCGCCCTTTAGCGTATCGATTGCTGAGCGCCAGCCGCGACAATGAATTGAAATTGTTATTGGGTGTAACACTGGCGCTGGCGGGCGGCATGTTGGCGGAAAACGTCGGAATTGCCAGCGATATTGGTGCATTGCTGATGGGGACTATGTTGGCTGGACATGTCAACATAGATGAACTTTCCCATAAGCTATGGGGATTAAAGGAGACTTTTTTAGCCGCATTTTTCCTTCAAATCGGTTTGGCCGATTTGCCGGGTTATGATGAAATTTTACAGGTGTTGGAGCTAATATGCCTATTGCCATTGCAGGGCATACTTTTCTTTGCATTGTTTTTGCTGGTTGGGTTACGTGCACGGACGGCTTTTGTTTCTTCGCTGGCTTTAATGACCTACAGCGAATTTGCGTTAATTACCTCGAATGTCGTCGTCGAAGCCAACCTACTCCCTCCCACTTGGGAATCTATCATCGGTCTAGCGGTAGCGCTTTCCTTGGCTGTTGCAGCGCCATTAAATCGGTTTTCCCACCGTTTGTTTTCGCTGCTGGAAACAACTTTGGTGCGTTTTGAAAGAAAGGTCGAACATATGGACAGACTACCCAGTAGTATCGGTGGCGCGGAATGGTTGGTGGTAGGCATGGGACGCACCGGCATTTCCGCATATCGTTCTTTTAATCAACAAAATATTCGCGTGTTGGGGTTGGATGCCGACCCTACTGTGCTGCAAAACTTACTTGCTGATGGAAAAAGAGTAATTTACGGCGATGCCGAAGACGCTGAGCTATGGGGAAAACTACCCTTGGCGAAAATTAAAGGAATTATCCTGGCCATGCCTGGCTTCGAAGCCAGGTCATCGTCGATAAAACAACTGAAAAACCTGCAATTCGACGGCTCTATCGGTACGCTCTGTTTTCATAACCATGAGGAAACCGAGCTTTATCGATTGGGCGCTACTTTTGTGATTCATCCGTTCATCGAAGCAGGAAAGCACTTGGCCGATCATATGTTGGGCTTAAACTTGAGTGAATTAAAGCTGGAATCAATATCTTCAATGGAAGCGGAAAATATTAAATAGCGCTGTTTTTTTGAGTCTTTCTGGTCTTCTTAATACAGAAAAATCTGCACACCCTATTATTGGCTTACGAGGCGGGATTACCGGCAGTTAATCTCACGTGAAATGTTTGACGGAACCAACTGTCAGCCATATCAGCTACACACTCTAGCGTCTGTGCTTCATCAATACAGGAATAACCCATTGAGCAACGCCGGCAAGCCCATCGATAATTAAATTTACCGGCAGCGCGGCAATGGTTATAAACCTTTATCCTTATTTATCAGTGGCTACGGTATAGACGACATAAGCGACAAAGATTACTGTTGAAATATAAATGATTGCTGACATGTTTTATCACCTTAAAATGAATTGTTTATAATTTCTTTTAGGGAAGCGCTGAACAAGTTGTTTCCATTCATGGTTCGACAAACGGAATCAACAGCTTACCGTTCGTCCCAAGCCTATCGAAAGATTTAATCAGCGCTTCTTTAAATAACCGGTACGGATTTATTAAGAATATACCACAAGTAATTTGAAGCTATTATCCAACATCGAAAATAAACGGCGGCAACAGGCATGCATATATTGCTCTTATTAAATTGCCCAAATTTTATTGCCTTTAATTGAGGACTAAGCTTATGCCTACTGATAACCGCCTGAAAGTTATGTTAGCCGTAATTGTTGTCGCCATAATCGCTGTTTTTAGCATCGACCCGATTGCCCAGAATCCTGCTTATCATGACTTTGCCGACCATCGCCGATTCTTCAACATAGCCAATTTTTTCAATGTACTGACCAATTTGCCGCTTGTCATTGTCGGTATTATTGGGATCCGGTTGGTTTCTTCCGATCAGGCAAACGGAGGCTTGGCCGAATTGAAGGCTATATATTTGGCGTTTTTTGTTGGGGTATTTTTAAGCGGCTTTGGCTCGGCGTATTACCATTACCAGCCCGACAATCAAACCCTCTTTTGGGATCGCCTGCCGATGACGATAATATTTATGGCCTTTTTCAGCATTATTATTGGGGAATATATCTCGACTCGACTGGCGCGAAAGCTCTTTGTCCCATTGCTAATATTAGGCATGACTTCAGTAATTTATTGGCAAGTCACTGAATTGAACGGTCACGGTGATTTGCGTGCTTATGCTCTGGTGCAATTTTTGCCGATTTTGCTGATACCTCTGATCTTGTGGCTGTTTGACTCGAAGTTGGATAACGACAAATATATTTGGGGCGTAATCGGCACTTATGCTATGGCGAAACTGCTGGAATCGCTCGACATTCAAATTTATAACGCTTTAGGATTCAGCGGGCATTCGCTAAAACATTTAACGGTTGCGTTCGGAGTGCTGATTTTTTATTGGGCATTGCGGCGGCGTTAATCTCAAGAAAGTTACGGGCATAAAAAAAAGGTGAGTCGAAACCGACACACCTTTTTGAATCCGGTCTTCCGAAAAAATTAAGCTTTTACTGCGTCGGCAATTTCGTTAAATGCTTCAATTCTGGTTTTGCTGGTTTTAACCAAGTCGACACCTGCATCAACCACCATTTTGCAAAGCCCTGGTGTTCTATAAACTATTAAACCTAAGTATCCAACAGCCGGAACGGCGATAAAGGCAGCAATAAAGCCGTTAAGCCCGACAATTCCCATCAGCTTTATCAGCAATACAACGGCATCCAAAGGCAATAAAACCATGGCTCCGAAATAGACAATTACCATAAATACGGATACCACAAAAACTACAAACTGAATTAGCCTGACTAACGCAACGTTAACTTTTTTCATATTACTTTCAATTCCCTGCTTGAACTTAAGAAGTCTTTTTTAGCCAGGAAAACACCCTGGCCCTAATGTGTTGTCAAAAACACCATTTTTGAAGCGGCAAATTATACCTTAACACTGTCAAAATAATTCATTTTTTTCGGCGGATTCTTTGCGAAGAAACAGTCGGTATAAAAGGGAACCGGCAATAAAACCGCCTAGATGAGCCCACCAAGCCACATCAACAGCAACGCCTCCGAATATCATCGCCGTTGTAGCGCTATGTAATTGAATCAAGACCCATAAACCTAGAAAAGCAATCGCAGGGACGTGAATGACTATCGGTAAAAACAGTATCGGAACCCACAATACAACGCGTTCAAAAGGATATAGAAAAAAGTATGCTGCTAATACCCCGGCTATAGCACCCGATGCCCCAACAACAGGGATGGTAAGGTTTGGATCGAAAAGCCACTGTAAAAAAGTAGCCAATAATCCGCAGATTATATAAAAAATCAAAAACGGTAACCGCCCCATTCTGTCTTCTACATTGTCGCCAAATATCCATAAAAACCACATATTCATTATGAGGTGCCCCCAGTTTCCGTGCAAAAACAGACTGGTTAGAAAAGATAAGTAGCCATCGAAAGGCAGGCCATAATACGGATTTGTATAACGGATAGGCACCATGCCGTAAAGATTGATGAGCCGGTAACTTAACTGATCGGGCATCAATTGCATCGACACAAAAATAATTATACAAATTGCCATTATTCCCCACGTTACTAGAGGCGTTGAATGACAAGGTGCTGTATCTCTAATTGGTATCATGATGTATTCCTGATCTTGTCGACTCGAGAGAGTTATCCCTAATTTTTAACCTAGCTTAAAAGTTAAAAAACCGATTTGCAATAAATACTTATTTAATCATGATCTTGATTGTAAAAAGTTTATAATGATTAAAAAGATTGCTTATTACTCCTTTCGCTCCAACCTCTCTTAAAGATTCATGCATCCTAATTCAATAGAAAAAGCTCCCTCATTTTCAGACCTATCGCTAGATGAACAACTGCTATCCGCAGTTAACAAAATGGGCTTTGAGCAGCCTACACCCGTACAATTCCAGTCGATTCCTTTTGCTCTGGAACACAAAGACCTGTTAGTCAGTGCTGAAACCGGTAGCGGAAAAACGGGGGCATTTTTGCTGCCGACATTGCACCACCTGCTGGCCATACCTTCCAGAAAGCCCGGTGTACGGGCCTTAATACTGACTCCGACCCGAGAATTGGCCCAGCAGACTTTTAAGCAATGCCAACAATTGGCTGAATTCACTGACCTGAGGACAGGCCTGATTACGGGGGGCGATGATTTTAGGCTACAGCAAAATATGCTCCGCAAAAACACTGAAATTGTTATTGCAACTCCAGGCAGAGTTTTGGAGCTGATGGAGCAAGAGATACCGAACTTTAGCAATCTGGAAGTGTTAATACTCGATGAAGCTGACCGTATGCTGGATATGGGCTTTAGCGAAGACGTACTGACTATCGCCAATAGCTGTAACGAACAACGGCAAACCCTGTTGTTTTCAGCCACGCTGACGCATTTCGGCGTCATCAAAATGGCTGACAAGTTATTGAAAAATCATGAAGTCGTTGCCTTGAATACATTGCATGATGGACACCGTAATATCGAGCAGCAAGTTGTGCTGGCCGACGACAATGATCATAAACAAAAATTGTTGGCTTGGCTGTTACAAAATGAAACTTATGACAAGGCGTTAGTCTTTACCAACAGTAGAATTCAGGCGGATGCTCTTCGCGGACCGCTTCGCGGACAAAAGCTTCGCGTTGGCGTTCTGCATGGGGAAATGGATCAAAAAGACCGCAACAGGATGATGGAACTATTCCGAGAAGGGGCTGTCAATATTATGATTGCTACCGATCTTGCCGCTCGCGGCCTAGACATCAAAGGCATCAATCTGGTCATCAATTTCGATGTACCGAGAAACGGCATCAATTATATTCATCGCATAGGACGGACAGGCCGGGTCGATGAACTCGGCCTGACGATTGCACTGGTAAAACATACCGAATGGAACTTAATGTCCGGCATTGAGCGTTTTTTGAAACAGAAATTTAAACACCGCAATATCAAAGAATTAGAAGGTAAGTATAAAGGCCCCAAGAAACTTAAAGCGTCTGGAAAAGCAAGCGGCGGCAAAAAGAAAACAGAACCTAAAAAAGCAACCGCCGAAAAAGTCAAAATCCGTCACAGAGATAAGAAGAATGTCGGCAAACGGCGCGTACCTACAGTCAAGCCCAACATAGAAACCAGTCAGGCATAAAAAAAGCCCCATTCGCAATCAAACGTTGCGAATGGGGCTTTTTTGTTTTAATAGTTGACCTAATGAATCAAGAAAGCTTGCCTATAACTTGTTTAACCAAGTTATCCGGTTTAAAAGGTTTAACAATATAAGACGTTATTCCTGCGGTAATGGCTTCCTTAACCTTATCTCCTTCAGATGAAGATGTCAGCATTATCCAAGGCGGCGTTTCTAATTTAGCATCGTTTTTCACAGCCTTAAACAAATCAAGCCCGCTCATTCCCGGCATATTCCAATCACATACCACGATATTAATTCTTACTTTTCTCATCATTAACAATGCTTCTTCCCCACCCGGCGCATCAAAAACATGGGTAAACCCTGCCTCGCGCAGAATAGCTTTTGTTAATGTCCGCATTGAAGCTGCATCATCTACAATCAGAATTTTTTTCTGGAGTAATTCTTGTGATATTTCCATTATTGTTCCAAATTACACTTATTATCAGGACTGCAGTACTTAATTAATACATTCTACAAGAACTCAAGGTGTCCGACAAATAGAATGTAAAAATAATGTTAACCAGTTCGCTATTTACGAAAAAAGAGATTCACAATTAACGTTAAAATAATACTGATAATAAACATTGAGGTGATAGGGATAAACACAAACCGTTGTTCATTTTCAATACGAATATCACCAGGCAACTTGCCAAACCAATTAATCATCCAAGGCGCATAACTAACAATAAGACCGACAATCACAAGAATAACGCCAATTGCCGCCAATAACTTTCCTAGTGTCATTTTGTAGCCTCCTACGTTAATGTTTAAGTCACAATATTATGTCTCGCTAACAAGAAAAAACTCATTCAGGTAAAATAATAAGCATTATTTTACACCGTCACCAGCAAAACAGCCGGTTCTGTCACAGGAACCTATCGGAATACACTACATGTTGAGAATCACTGAACTTAAACTCCCGCTCGACCATCCGGAAGATGAACTCAAAACCGCCATACTTGATCGACTAGGCATCAGCGCAGGAGAACTCATCACTTATACAATATTCCGGCAAGGCTTCGATGCGAGAAAACGCAATGCGATTCTGCTTGTTTACACCATTGATGTTGAGACAACAACGGAGCAGGCGATTCTAAAACGCTTGCAAGACGATCCTCACATCTCTTTAACGCCTGACAACACTTATCATTTTGTAACTCAAGCCCCCAAAAACCTGCCCTTGCGCCCGGTCCTCATCGGCACCGGACCTTGCGGCCTGTTTGCCGGATTAATTCTGGCGCAAATGGGTTTTCGACCGATCATTTTAGAGCGAGGAAAGGAAGTAAGGGAACGCACCAAAGATACTTTCGGTCTCTGGCGTAAGAGTGTATTTAACCCTGAGTCCAATGTGCAGTTTGGCGAAGGCGGCGCCGGTACTTTTTCCGACGGCAAATTGCATACCCAGATCAAAGATCCGAATCACTATGGGCGCAAGGTACTGACTGAACTTGTCAAAGCCGGAGCCCCGCCTGAAATTCTACACGTCAGCAAACCTCATATCGGCACATTCAGATTGGTTGCCGTCGTAGAACAGCTACGCGCGACTATTGAATCCCTAGGCGGCGAAATTCGTTTCCAAAGCAAAGTTGAAGACATCATTATCGATAATGGACAGGTTCGCGGCGTGACCCTTGCCAGCGGTGAAACAATCAATACGAATCATGTATTGCTGGCGATCGGACATAGTGCCCGCGATACGTTTAAGATGCTGTATGACCGAGGCGTTTACATTGAAGCCAAACCTTTTTCGATCGGATTTCGCATAGAACATCCGCAGTCTTTAATAGATACTTGCAGATGGGGCGATTATGCCGGTCATCCGTTATTAGGTGCGGCCGATTACAAACTGGTACATCACTGTAGCAACGGACGCTCCGTATACAGTTTTTGCATGTGTCCCGGCGGTACGGTGGTAGCCGCCACTTCGGAACCGGGGCATGTCGTCACCAACGGCATGAGCCAATACTCGCGCAACGAACGCAATGCCAATAGCGGCATCGTTGTCGGTATCACGCCCGATGATTATCCCGGACACCCTCTAGCCGGCATTGACTTGCAACGCCGACTGGAAACGGGTGCTTTTAAGCTGGGAGGAGAAACCTATGAAGCGCCAGGGCAACTGGTTGGCGACTTTCTCGCCAAACGCCCTTCTTCGGCACTGGGCACAGTGCAACCCTCCTATACTCCGGGGGTTCACTTATGCGATTTGAGCTCAGCCTTGCCTGATTACGCGATAACGGCAATACGCGAAGCCATTCCTGCTTTTGATAAAAAGATAAAAGGCTTTGCGATGAAAGATGCGGTATTAACAGGCGTCGAAACCCGCACTTCATCCCCTATCCGCATCAAACGCAACGAGCATTACCAAAGCATGAATATCAAAGGACTCTATCCGGCAGGAGAAGGTGCGGGGTACGCGGGCGGAATTCTTTCTGCGGCGGTAGATGGTATTAAAGTTGCCGAGGCATTGGCTTTGGATATGAGCAAATAAGCGCCGTGTATTTGCCATGAAAAATATGCAGGAAAGGCCTTAGTAAAGCCATTCCTGCAATCTGAAGTTAACTAATCTCGACTCATTTCGAGCGCTTGCTAGTGTTAAATACAAAAGACGTAACAACACTCCGCTTATCGAATTTAATAACCAAATCTTCAGTACTGCCATCGCCAAATAGCGTGTAATAGTAGTTACCATAAGTCCACGTTTTCATACCGTTATCAAGCCCGGTCCGCCAAGGATTCCCGAATGTGGTATAGATATCGTTCTGGGTGGTTTCACCTATTTTAATGCTTGATACTTGGCCTGTCGGAAACTCATGGCCCACCGTAGCGCATCCTGAATTCAACAGGAACATCATTACCCCCAGACTACAAAACGTTTTCCGTAGCAACCCGGCAAAATATGCCGAACAAAAAAATTCAATTTTCATTTTTACTCGCTATCTAGTTAAAAATTCTATGATATTTAATATATTATCGATTGAGGGACTAATTCGCCTTTTTTAACCACTGTTCAAAGAACTGGTCTTCAGGCAACGGTTTGCTGAAATAATAGCCCTGATAGCAAAGGCATCCATTTTGCTTTAAAAAATCCAGCTCCATTTTTAATTCAACACCTTCCGCAACAATGCCCAGATTCATATGCTGGGCTATCGCAATAATCGTACCGACAAAAACAGCATCATCTTCATTTTTAGTAATATCCTCAACAAAAGATTTATCAATTTTCAGCTGATCTACCGGCAAATGTTTTAGGTAGCTCAACGATGAATATCCCGTACCAAAATCATCTATTGAAAAGGTGTAGCCCAACTTTTTCAACTGCTTGATCTTATCAATAGCGGTATCGACATCACTCATCAATAGCCCTTCGGTAAACTCCAGCATGATTCTTGACGGACTTATCTGGTATTGCTTAGCAAATTTGCCAAGTATCGCCATAAAGTCATGGTGATAGAACTGTCTCGGACTAATGTTAATTGCCAAATGAGGCAGATGCACCTGACGCTTATCCCACTGCCTAAGATGAATAAAAGACTGCTCAAGCACCCAAGCACCTACCGCCTGAATCAAGCCGCACTCTTCCGCAATAGGAATAAACTTATCGGGTGGAATAAAACCTTTTTTCGGATGATTCCAGCGAATAAGCGCTTCTGCCCCTATGAGATTACCGTGATAATCGACCTGGGGCTGGTAATATAAAGACAGCTGATTTTCATCCAGAGCCTGCCTTAGCTCTTTTTCGATCAGCATCCTTTCCATAACCGCTTCCTGCATACTGTGCTCGAAGAATTGCAACATGTTACGACCGCTTTCTTTAGCACGGTACATTGCTGTAGCCGCCTGTTTAAGCAAATCGTCCGGCATGCCGAATTGCTCCGGAAACATCGCAATACCGATACTCGAAGAAATATACAATTTGTGATTCATTACTGAATAAACTTGGCGAATAGCTTGTTGCAATTTTTCTGCAATATGGCGGGCTTCATTGCATGCCGGTTCTATCTGTTCACTCAATTCAGTCAAAATAACAACAAACTCGTCGCTACTAATACGGGCGACTGTATCGCAGTCCCTAACGCACATTTTTAACCGATATGCGACTTCCACAAGAACCTTGTCTCCGACCGAATGTC
>CAZJOY010000025.1:0-28994 GCA_964547705.1 uncultured Methylobacter sp.
TGCCGCGGCTTGTCGAACGGATAATATTGGGCAGCCCACATTTGATGCTGGCCGACATCCGAGGCTATATAGGCCTCGCCTTTAGTGACTTCTTATAATTGTTCGATCACGTATTGCGGCTTGATCAACGGGCTGTTGCGATCATATTCCATACATTTGACGGCACGCCATTGTTCAATTTGATTCCACCAGCTTTCCAATGCTTTTTTCGACGGTTTCTTTTTGCTTTCCCTGAGCATTTCCATCATCTGCTCCAATACCGGCTTAACTTCACCGACAATAGGGACGGTGACTTTAACGGTCTTGGAAATCGAGGCAGGATCAACGTCGATATGGATAATTTGGGCGTGCGGACAAAACTGGTCCAATTTACCGGTAACGCGGTCGTCAAAACGCGCGCCGATAGCAATGATCACGTCGCTGTCATGCATCGCCATGTTGGCTTCATAGGTACCGTGCATGCCTAGCATGCCGACGAACTGTTTGTCGGTTGCTGGATAAGCACCTAGGCCCATCAGCGTATTGGTAACCGGAAAACTCAATAGTTGAGCAAATTCGATCAACTCTTTGCTGGCCTCACCCAAAACTACACCGCCGCCGGAATAAATGATCGGCTTTTGAGCGGTCAATAATAAATCCACCGCTTTTTTAATCTGCCCCTTATGGCCGGTAACAGCCGGATTATAAGAACGGATAGAGACTTTTTTAGGATATTTATACGGTACTTTTATTTTGGGATCGGTTATATCTTTAGGTATGTCCACAACAACAGGACCGGGACGACCGGTTGTAGCAACATAAAACGCTTTCTTTATGGTCTCAGCCAATTTGGTTACATCTTTGACCAAAAAATTATGCTTCACGCAGGGACGGGTAATGCCGACCATATCGACTTCCTGAAACGCGTCGCTGCCGATAACCGGCGACGGTACTTGGCCGGAAATAACCACCATTGGGATTGAATCCATATAAGCGGTGGCGATACCGGTAACGGCGTTGGTAGCGCCCGGCCCCGAAGTAACCAGAACTACACCCGGTTTGCCGGTCGCACGGGCATAGCCGTCCGCCGCATGCGTTGCGCCCTGTTCGTGCCGGACCAGAATATGTTTGACCTCATCCTGCTGGAAGAGGGCATCGTACAAATGCAATACCGCCCCGCCGGGATAGCCAAAAATATATTCTACGCCTTCGTCCTTAAGACTCTGAATTACAATTTGTGCGCCGTTTAGCTCCACGCTAATACCCTCAAATAAACTTTCAAATTAAGCTAATTATATGCGCTTCTAAAAACTCAAGATTCAAATACCCGGGGTGTTTTAAAGAAGATCATATGAATTGCTGTTAGCAATAGCCTTTTACAGGCTACGTAATCTACGCATTTTACTAGGTTTTTAGGCAAATTGTACATGCATCTCTTGCCCTTTTTCATCCAAGTTCAGCTCATGATTCGCTATCTCAACTAAGCCGATTTAATTTACAGCCGTTACTGCCCGAAAAACTCAACCTCATAACCGCTAAACTTGCGTATGTTAATGACCCCGGTATCCAGTAATAAATATTGCCCTTTAATACCATGCAACACTCCGGATACGTCTGGATTTTTATCAAGATTAAAGGACTTGACCTTAACCGGATAGTTATCTACCGGAAAATGAATATCCACAATCGGCTTATCGGTTAAAAGCTCAATTGCCTGCTGCCCAAAACGCCGGGTAATTTCAGCCAGCTCTGCCTCGCAAACAGCGATTAACTCATCCCTTTTTGCAATTAGATCGATGGACTCTGCCTTACCTTTAAGCATTTGCTGCCAACTGGTTTTGTCGCTGACATGTTTGGCAATGGCGATTTCGATCAGACCGGAAATATGGCGCGACTGCACTTTAAAAATCGGTAGCGCCTGCACTGCTCCTTGATCTATCCAGCGCGTTGGCACTTGCGTTTGTCGGGTAATACCTACCTTGATGCCGCTGGAGTTAGCCAGATAGACCACATGCGGCTGAAAACAAAATTCCTCGCCCCATGACGGTTCCCGGCAGGTGCCAGCCTCAAAGTGACAAGTTTCCGGCTTCATGATGCACATGTCGCATTGCGCCAACGAAGTAAAGCAGGGATAGCAGTAGCCCTGGTTAAAGCTCTTTTTAATCGACCTGTTGCAATGCACACACAGGATATTGCCGGTATATATCAATTTAATTGGTTTTCCGAGCAACGGATTTAAAGCAACCAATTGATCGCCTAACGGTAACTGGTACTGAACCGGCTCGGAGCTATCCACTTCCAGCCGGGTGTACATTTTTCTTAATTGTCCCTGCATTTAGGCGTTTCCCATTTAATTACGACGAGCCGGCTAGATAGCCGTCAGTATTTTTTACCAGCCAGCGCTCGGCTTCTGATTTCAACAGCTCTTTTTTCCAAAAAGGCGCTCTCGACTTTAAGGCTTCCATGATATACCGGCTTGCATCGAACGCATCGCCGCGATGCGATGTCCATACCGCCACCAGCACTATCGGTTCATTAGGCAGTATATCGCCGACCCGGTGCACCACCAATGCATCGATAACCGGCCATTGTTGCGTGGCTTCGGCAACGATTTTTGCCAATTGTTTTTCGGTCATGCCGGAATAATGTTCCAGGGTCATTCCCTTAACATCATCGCCTTCATTGAAGTCGCGCATCGTTCCTATAAAAATATTGGTTGCGCCAAACTTTCCGGCCATATCCTGAGCTGAACGCTGATACGCTTGAATTTCCGCCCAAGGATCGAAAGGCTCGGCGTAAATTTTTATATTCATGGTCAGCCTCCGGTCACTGGCGGAAAAAAAGCCACCTCATCCCCATCCTTAACAGCACTGTTTAATTCAACATAGTCCATATTCACCGCCGCCAATATATTATCGGGCAAAACCTTATTCGGGTTCGCGCTACGCCATACATCCCCGACTGTAACCAATCCTGAGAACTCCAGATTATCTTCCGAACGGCCAATACTTTCTTTCAAGCTGGCAAAATAACGAACCTTAATTGACATGATCAGTCACTCAATCACAAAAAATAGAATTGCTGCAGAGGACGTCTGTCGTCCCTTTTTAGTTTTATTAACCGGCAGTTGTTATAATAAAAAACATGTTTGTTCTTTTATTGTTAATTTTACAGAAAAATGCCCGCGTTAACCCACTTTAATCAATCCGGCGACGCTCACATGGTGGATGTCAGCGATAAGGCGGTCACGAACCGAATTGCTGTCACTGAAGGCTATATTGAAATGCAGCCGGAAACGCTCAAGCTGATCATAGATGGCGGACACAAAAAAGGTGATGTGCTGGCGATAGCAAGAATAGCCGGCATCATGGCCAGCAAAAAAACCGCGGACCTGATCCCGCTCTGTCATCCGTTGCCGCTAACGCATGTAGAGATTAATCTGAACGTAGAAACCGATAATAACCGAATACGTTGCCAAACCACAGTAAAAACCAACGGGCAGACCGGCGTAGAAATGGAAGCGCTAAATGCGACACAAATCACCTTACTGACTATTTACGATATGTGCAAAGCCGTAGATAGGGGGATGGTTATCCAGTCAGTCCATTTACTGGAAAAAGATGGCGGCAAATCAGGACGCTGGCATAGCGATACCGGGTAGTTATTCAGTCGCAATATCTGGTACCAAAAACGGAAAAAGATTCATGCAGCCAGATTTATCTCCGTATTATGCCGCCGTTCAAACACAGGTAATACGGTTGTTTATTAGCTCTATTAAACTAAACTTATATTTTCAATAACGTGCCAGCTGCTTTGGCGCCATTCAGGAATAACAGCAGAGACCAATATGCCGATTACATTAAAAGAACTTGCCGATTTTTGTGGTGCTCGGGTTGAAGGTGGTGATCTATCGATAACTATCCATTCAGCCGCAGAAATTACATCAGCAAACCATGGGCAAGTTACACAATTGACTAATAGTCGTTATACCCGGCATATTAAAAACTCCGCTGCTTCAGCCTGCATTATTGCAGAAGGCTTCAGTGTTGAAAATATCCCCGAAACCATGGCACTGTTAATTTGTGCCGATCCTGAAATCAGTTTTATTAAAGCAGTTGAATTACTGCACCCTGCCAGAAGTTATAACCGGAAAATTGCGCCACAGGCTGTGCTTGAAGCTGATGTGATGCTGGGAAATGATTTGTATATCGGGCCTTATGCCGTAATTGGCGAAAACTCAAGCATAGGCGATGGCAGCGAAATACATGCAGGGGCCTATATCGGTAAAAACACAAAGCTAGGCAAAAACTGCCGCATTTACCCTTATGCCGTTATCTATGATGACGTCGTCATTGGAGACAATGTCATTATTCATTCAGGAGCCATCATTGGTGCTGATGGCTTTGGTTATAAATTCAGAAATAATGAGCATGTCAAAGTTCCTCAGGTCGGTAATGTGGTTATTGAGGATAATGTTGAGATCGGCGCCAATACTTGTATAGATAGAGGAGCGCTGGGAAGCACCTCAATAGGTGCAGGTAGTAAAATCGATAACCTGGTGCAAATTGGACACAATAATAAGGTTGGCAAAAACGTAATCATGTGCGGCTTAACCGGCGTTTCAGGTTCTTGCAACATTGAGGATTATGCAATTCTGGCGGGAAGCTCAGGAATCGCCGATCATGTGACAATCGGTCGCGGCGCCGTAGTGATGGCGCGTTCCGGCGTGGCCGGTGATGTCGAAGCGGGCACACAGGTCTTCGGCAGTCCGGCCAAAGATAAAAAGACGGCCTATAAAGAGCAGATAGCAATCAGCAAATTACCCGAACTATTAAAAAGAGTAAAAATGCTGGAAGAAAAAATCCAGATATTGGAGAAAGATGCTTAACTAATCTTCGGCAGAGGTATTTTTCAATGTCCGGCTACATGCGGTTATGAATAAAGACGGCCTCTAGCAGAATGAACTGTAGAATAGTTAAAATAGTAAGCTATTCAGTATTGCTGGAAGTTACTTGAACAACCGTCGAGTCAGATGTTCAAAAGAAAAAATGCGGGAATAGAGATATGTAAAGGTAGAAAAGTACCCCCCGTCAATATACGAGAGGTACTTTTTTAGTTAACTGCGTTTCCAGTCTTATTGCGCAGTTTTGTTGCTGGTTTTCTTCGCGTCAATTTTTGAGAAAACTTCAGCGTTACTAGCTGCAACAGCACCACTTTGTAAATGCTTTGTTTCGTCTTGTTTCAACAGCACAACTAATACAATAACAGCAGCAATAGCAACACCAGCGATCAACCATGTGTTGTCTTTTTCTTGTTCTTCAGCCATTTTAAAATCCTCGAATAGTTTATATTATAGTATTCCCTTTCCTTAAAGGGGCCACTCAATAAATTTTCTTTATTAAGTTGCTTGTCGAATTAAGTAATAAACGACAGTGCACTTTTTATCATGAGAAACGCCACTGTGTCAAAGCTATAAATAAAAAAATATCAGCTCGGCCTGGGTTAACGCTACGACAGAGAGTTGCTAACAATTACAAAACAATAAGACATAAGGAGCTAACCAAGTGAAAATTAATGTAAATATTTTATAAATTCAATGTAGCACAGATCAAGAAAAAGCTATCATCGGCAATAAAAATTAAGATGGATCTGCGAAAATTGGAGAAATTTCTGCTTAGAACTGCCGAGCTTGAGAATTGAGATAGATGAAGCTTGAATTAAAAGCATACCGCTGTAGCGTCAGCAAAAGCTTGGGACTATGTCCTTCTTATAGCCAATGTGAATGGTAGCAATAAGAAGGAGCCATCAAACTTATTAATAAATGCAAACGTAGCGTTTTTTGGGATGGATTTAATTAAAAGAGCTTTTTAGCCTTATGCAACTCGATAGCTGTAGCTCTTTTGTCATTCTAGAAAACAGCTTTAAAAAACCTTTTTTAGAACGATTATTCTTTGACCGGTTTTTTATCCAGCTTTCTTTGCAACGTGCGCCTATGCATATTCAACGCCCTAGCAGCGGCTGAAATATTGCCGTCGTGCTGCATCAGAACCTTTTGCAGATGTTCCCACTCCAGACGTTTTACAGATAACGGATTTTCGCTAATCGAAACCGACGAGTCGCCTTCATTTTTATGCAAGGCATTGACAATTTCATCCGCATTGGCCGGCTTGGTTAAATAATGTGTGGCCCCCAACTTTATTGCTTCAACCGCCGTAGCAATACTGGCAAATCCGGTTAACATCACGCAAGTGGTATTATCATCCAGAGATATTAGCTTTTTCACCAGCTCCAGTCCGGATTCATGTCCGATACGCAGATCAATTACTGCATATTCCGGTAAATAGCGTTCAGCAAACGCTATTCCTGTTTTGACGTCGTTAGCGACCAAAACCTCATAATTTCTTTTTTCTAACGCACTCTTTAGAACTTTACAAAAAGTCTCATCATCATCCACCAGCAACAGCCGTGGTTTATCCATTTCCTGCGTTGTCATTATTGCTCTCTGCATTTAAAAGAGGAAGGGTGATTTCCACACAGGCTCCGCCCGACTCGCTATTGTAAAAGTGAATTTTACCGCCTAAGCGATTAATGGTGGAATAAGCTAAAAATAACCCTACTCCTAAGCCGCGTTTTTTACTAACAACGGGCTGTTTACCGGCAAAATCAACTAATTCCGGAGGCAGGCCTGGGCCAAAATCCCTAATTTTAATAACAGCGCTCTCTAAATCCCATGATGCATGAAACTCGATACCTTTCTCCGCTGGAGACGCTTCAGCGGCGTTATTTAAGATATTAATAATCGAGTGCGTCAGCGTGAGTTCCGCAATGATTTTTGCCTGCATTGCAACGTCAGGATTAATAAAAAAACATAGCTTTGCCGATGGCTTATAAGTGCGCCACTGATTAACGACTTCGTCAATATAATCAGTCAGCAGCATAGCACCACCCGACTCGGCGCGCATTTCACCCGCAGAGGCGGACATCACCGATAACGCGGTTTTACATCGGTCAATCTGTTGCTGCATTATTAGTAATTTCTCATGCAGATCAGGGAAACGATGAACCGGAAACTCTTGCTCAAGCTCATGAGCAACAATAGCAATAGTACCTAATGGCGTTCCCATATCATGAGCGGCACTAGCCGCTAAAGTACCCAATGCAACAACACGCTCATCCCTTAGCGCATTTTCGCGGGCTTCTGCCAGGTTTCGTTCCTGGGCTTTGAGGGTTTTAGCCAACTCAACCACAAAAAATGCAACTAAACCTGCACTAAATACAAAGCCAAACCACATGCCGAAAATATGCAGATTAAAATAATGAGTATCACTCATAGCATGAACTTGTTGCAGCAGCTCATAATTTTTCGCATCGGAATATTTCATTTCCGGATTGGGCATATGAGGCTCTATCGACGGCAAAGGAATATTGTAACCCATCAATGCCGTGTACATGGTGGTGGTTAGAATCACCATGTACCAGGCATAAGATTGGTGCAGCATAATAGCGGTAATAATGAGTGGTAACAGGAATACCCAAGTAATGGGATTTGATGCACCACCGGTTAGGTACAGCAGTGCAGTAATACCAAAAACATCAAGAACTAATTGAGAAAAAATCTCCAATTCCGTAACCGGGTCTTCTGTCTGCAAACGCATTGAAGTATAAATATTAACTACAATTATCGACAGTATAACCAACCAGAGCGGCTGCTCCGGCAAACGGATATTAAGGCCATATACAGATAAGACAATCAGTATAACCTCACTGATTATCATCAAATTTCTAAGAATAAACAGCCACTTCAGGTTTTGTCGAGCGGAAAATTCTGATTTAGGTGAAGCGTATGAAAGCATTTTTAAAATACGGTATGAAATGGGAAATAGACGAATTTAAGTATATTATCTACTTATTAATTGTAAATTAAGCAACAATACAAGCTGCGACAATATGTCACATTTTATATTGCATTAGTTATTGATATTATTAACCTAACTTTTAAGGCTCTTAGAGAGCACCATAGCTGAAAAGTTGCGTTATATTCTTCCTAAAATATATTCCAAGGCGGTTTTTTAAACCGCCTTTTTTTTGCTTTGTGAAATCAAGAGCTGCCGAAAGGCACATCTAATCCCCCTAAACCGCAATAACCCGTAGGATTTTTGGCCAAATATTGCTGATGAATATCCTCGGCATAATAAAACTCACTTGCCGGCATAATCTCAGTGGATATTTGATTAAAACCTGATTGAGCCAGTTGATGCTGGTAATGGTGTTTTGATTCAATCGCCGCATCGAGTTGTTGCTGAGTGTAGGTATAAATCCCCGATCGGTATTGAGTACCTATGTCATTACCTTGCCTCATACCTTGCGTGGGATTATGGGACTCCCAAAAAATCCGGAGCAACTCGTGATATGGAGTAATAGCCGGATCGTAAATAACTTTGACGACCTCGCTATGCCCGGTTAAACCGGTACATACTTCTTCATAAGTCGGATTAAGCGTGTAACCGCCGCTATAGCCAACTGCAGTACTAAAAACGCCGGGACATTGCCAGAACTTCCGTTCAGCCCCCCAAAAGCAACCCATGCCAAACAAAGCCTGTTCCATTGTTTCGGGGAATGGCGGAAGTATTGAATTGCCCGTTACAAAATGCCTGTTTGTAACAGGCATAGATGCACTTCGGCCGGGTAAAGCATCTTTAGGATCAGGTAAGATAAGTTTTTTTGATGAAAAAATCATAGCCTGTGGTATTTTGATACAACTGTTTGAATAAAGATTATTATGATCCTGATGCTATAAAATGCACGTTTTTTAATTGGAGAAACATGATAGAGCAAAATTTATTACACCGTTTTTTATTTGAAGATCTAGGTGTTCGCGGGGAGTGGGTCAAATTAACCACCAGCTGGCAAGCCGCAAAATTTCATCAACGCGGCTCTGAAAGCGTGCAACAGCAATTGGGGCAAGCACTTGCAGCTGTAGTCATGCTGTCTGCTACCGTCAAATTTAAAGGCTCAATGATCCTTCAAGCCCAAGGCGATGGCGACATTAAAACACTGGTTGCTCAGGCGACGGACCAGCGAAAAATACGAGGCTTAGTGAGGGGCAAGGAAAATGTAGCCCTCGGCTCATTGGAAGACATGTTCGGTCACGGACGTCTGGTATTAACCATAGAATCAGAAAACGGCCCACCTTATCAAGGTATTGTTCCGCTCCAAGGCAGCAACTTAGCCACCGCCCTGCAAACTTATTTCGAGCAATCCGAGCAACTTAAGACCCGCTTGTGGCTATTTGCCAATGCCACTCACGCAGTAGGATTACTATTACAGGAGCTACCTGCACAGGATAATTATAAGACCGACTGGGAACATATCGAAATTTTGGCTAATACGGTAACCGAGCAGGAATTATTCGAACTGGATTGTGAGCAACTGCTATATCGATTATTCAACCAGGAAAAAGTCAGATTATTTGACGCAGAACCGGTTGAGTTTAGTTGCGCTTGTTCACGATCAAAAATCGAAGAAGTATTATTTTCTATGGGACGGGCTGAACTGGAAGATATTCTCACTGAACGGGATGTTATCGAAGTAAACTGCGAATTCTGCAGTGAACAATATCACTTTGATAAAGTTGATGTAGAGAGCATCCTGTCTAAGAAAAGCACTGCTCCAGACTCTGAAACAAGACATTAATCGACGATCCTATGAAAACCGGAATAATCAAACGAAGTCTTCGCGTTGTTTTTTTACTGGCGCTGACAGCTTCATTATCCGGCTGCATGTACTGGATTCGAGCCTATCAAGTTTATCTGCAAATGAGCGAATTTGATCGCCACTTTTCTGTAGTGTCCAGCGATGAATTTACTTTGCTCTTCAAGAATCCCATTCTTTATAGCAAAGACTTTGTTTCATTATCCAAGCTTTATGCCAGCGAGGACGATCCTACGCCGGAAGGCAGGCGCTGGCGATACTGGTTCCGCAAGGTTGACGGTAATAATAAGCTGATCAAGCCTGAAGTAAAATTCTATTCAGATTTGAACTTTAATAAAGAAAATCGCTTGATTGCCTGGTCTTTTTCTTCGCTTTTCTTGGCGATTGCCCCACCCAAATTTTTAGAGGTCTCGTTACGTTCTATAGGTGGAGCTGAAATTGATAAAGAAAAACAGCAACTCAAAGCCAATTCAGCATTACTGGATAAAATTTCTGAGGACTTACCTAAAAAACCAGCTGTTCTTGCACAATTAGGTGAACCTTTTGAAATTAAGGATGAAGGAGAACTGGAAATTTATACCTACCGCTTTCTACTAGAAACCCATCATATCGAAGAAGGCTATGAAGATCGCGCCTTAAATGAAGTTAAAATCAACTTTGATAAAAAGACTCAAGAACTGGTGAGGATGTCCGGGCGCTTTGCAGGTCTTAAGGTTTCAATTAATTACCGGAAATTCCTGAATGAATCGCAAGATGTCGCACAAAACAAACCTGAATAGCAACCAAGCCTAACTCCTACTCTCTGCAACCGCTAAAGCATGTCCACAGCGTCTTGACAGAAAATTTCTCTGCTATTCACGCACAGTTATCGCTGACACGCCGTTTCCACACCTTTCCAGCCTAATAAAAAAGGCTTAGATATTAAATATCTAAGCCTTTTTTATCGCGTATCCAGTTAAGTCGGTACTCTATAAAAGCCGCAACTTATAACTTCTCGGCATGTTTATCCAGATATTCTGCGACACCGGCAGGGTTTGCGCTCATACCTGACTGGCCTTGACGCCATCCAGCAGGGCATACTTCGCCATGCTCTTCATGGAATTGTAAAGCATCGATCATACGCAACAATTCATCCATATCGCGACCTAAAGGCAGATCATTAACAACTTGATGACGGACTTTACCTTCGCGGTCAATCAAGAAAGTACCGCGGTAAGCCACTGCAGGCGCAGCCGCTTCAACATCATAATCTTTGCAAATAGAGTGCGATATATCTGCCGCCATTGTATAACGAACCGGGCCGATACCGCCTTTATTGACAGGTGTATTACGCCATGCGTTATGCGTGAAATGAGAATCTATAGAGACAGCAATCACTTCAACATTACGGCTTTTGAACGCATCCATACGATGATCCAAAGCGATCAATTCACTTGGACAAACAAACGTAAAGTCTAACGGATAGAAAAATACCACTGCATATTTGCCTCTAGTGGCATCAGAAAAACTAAACGAATCAACTATTTGCCCATCGCCCAGAACAGCAGGAACTGTAAAATCAGGTGCTTGTTTACCGACTAATACGCTCATTGACTATCTCCAAATAAATAATGAAAAAACAAAAAAATTGTTAACTTTAGTGTCAGCCACTGAAGCAGTGGATTCTTGAAATTGTACACTAGATTAGTAGGAATCTGCGAAATTGTTGTGATTTTTAGCTTGATTTAATTTTAATTTTAGCCATAATTTGTCATCTATAGCTTACAATAGTGTCAGGGATTAACTCTCTTCAAGCTTTTTTGAAGCCTGTCGCCCTAACTTGGCTGTTAAATTCATCTAGTTAATTTGTTCTATGGAATTCTATCATGGCAAAAAATAAACATATCACCGAACCCGATGTGTTCGGTTTCCAGGTGCGCATAGTAAGACGCGGCAAAGAAAGCAGCCGTTACTTTTCCCATAAATTATGGGGTAACAAAAGCAAATCTTTAAAAGCCGCAATTACTTGGCGCGATCAGATGTTAACTGTTCTAAAAGGCAGCAAAACACGCTTTCTTAAACCACCTAAAAACAAAACCACGACTGGTGTTACAGGCGTGTCCAGAACCATCAAGTATGATCATCGTAAAGATAAAAGTTATCTTTGCTATACCGTCTTCTGGGTCAGCAATTGCAAATCCAAGAATAAAACCTTTCAGGTTGGTAATGTAGATAAGGTAACGGCAGATGATGAATTACATGCATTCCGTACCGCTAAGTTGTTCAGAAGTTGTTATGAATTTTCAATTGATAATGATCTTGAATTTTATGACAGCAAATTTGCCGGCTGGAAAAAAACGCGACTGTATGAAGACGAGAACTTGAATGCAGTAGCTACGTAAGCGAAGATTTCGTGTTAGATGCTGGCACAGACTTTTGTAAAAACGCAACTCACAGGCAGGCTCTAATAAGCAGTTGAATTAACAAACAAAAGTCAGTTACATATGCAGCTTTAAAGCTCGATACGAATCCCCAACTCGATGACACGCTCAACGGGGATTTTGAAAAATTCTATCGCGCTTGAGGCATTGTGGAATAAAAACCTGAATAAGGGTCTACGCCATTTAGGCATAGGACTTTTTTTCCGAAAAGAGACCCTTTCACTACCAATAAAAAACGATGTCTGTTTAAAATCGACGCTCAAGCCTTCCTGGGCGCACTGTTCTAAAGCTTGTCTTACATCAGGATTTTGCTTAAAACCATAATAAAGTTTAACTCGGTAAAAATTATTGTCATGGCCAAACGCGCGAATTTTAATCCGATGCGCCACATCAACGTATGGCTCATCTTTGGTGACAACAGTCAATACCATAATTTGTTCGTGCAATACATGCTTGTGCTCGAAATTGTGTAAAAATACCTGCGGTACACCATGTATGGTTTTAGCCAGATAAACAGCTGAACCTTTAACCGTTACTGCCTCGTGACTTATGATCCTCTCTTCTAAGTCTTCAAACAGCACACGCCTCTCATCCATATATTCCGCTAACAAGGCACGACCTTGAATCCAGGTGGTCATCATTAAGAACAGCACAATCCCAATGACTAAGGGCAACCAGCCTCCGCTCGGTATTTTCAGACTGTTAGAAGAAAGAAACAGAAAATCTACGGTTAGAAAAGTTGTTAGAAAAATAACACTAGCTGGCCTTTTCCATTGCCAAATTCCTTTAATAACGATAAACGCTAGAAGAGTATCAACAATCATGGTCCCGGTAACAGCAATACCGTAAGCGGAAGCCAGTGCCGAGGAAGATTCAAAACTCAATACCACGACAAATACCGAAACCATCAATAACCAATTAATCGCAGGAATATATACTTGCCCTACTTCTAAGCCCGAAGTATGTAAAATATTCATGCGTGGACAATAGCCAAGCTGTATAGCTTGTCTTGTGACCGAGAATGCACCGGATATGACAGCCTGGGAAGCGATAACCGAAGCCAGTGTCGCCAAAATTAACAGCGGGTACATTGCCCACGTCGGCGCTAATAAATAGAAAGGGTTCTTTACGGCCTCGGGATGCTCAAGCAGTAACGCCCCCTGGCCAAAATAGTTAAGCAATAACGCAGGAAAAACAAAGCTAAACCAAGCATAACGGATAGGTTTCAAACCGAAGTGCCCCATGTCGGCATAAAGCGCTTCGGCACCGGTTATTGCCAAAACGACTGCGCCCATAATCAAAAAACCATGCCAGCCTAACTCAAGCAATAAATGGATTGCGTAGTAAGGATTAACTGCGGCCAATACGGCAGGAGCATTGATAATATTATTGACGCCAAGAATAGCCAAAGTGCCGAACCAAAGACACATGATCGGTGAAAACATTTTTCCGACCGCCCCCGTGCCTTTAGCCTGAATAATGAAAAGACCGGCAAGTACGGTAATAGCGATCGGTAAAACATAGTGACTTAAAGAAGGCGCAATTATTTGCAAGCCCTCGACCGCGCTTAATACAGAGATTGCCGGAGTAATAATGCCGTCGCCGTAAAACAAAGCAGCGCCAAGTAAACCAATAGTGATAATAAAGCGCGCTTTTTGCGGATTATCTTTAGCGCTTTGCAATGCTAAAGCCATTAACGCCATAATCCCGCCTTCACCTTTATTATTAGCGCGCATAATAAAAGTTGCGTATTTAGTTGTTACAACCAAAGTCAATGCCCAAAAAATCAGCGATAGCACACCTAATACATGGACTTTATCAATAGGCAAATGGCTACCGAAGATTTCCTTAACCGCGTATAAGGGGCTGGTACCAATATCACCGAATACGACACCGATTGCGCTGAGCGCTATAACCGCCACTTGCTGCTTGGAATGGCTTTGTGAACTTGTTGACATAATAGGTACTAAATTAAGTAAAAAAAATTATGAGCTCAGCTCGTTAATGGCTGAAAAATACAGCTCATAACTCAACGGATAAACCCTTACAATTTGTCTGATATAGCTACCGGAAAGGTAGCAACAAGACCAATGCTCGTAAGATCTGCGCCCCAGAGAAAATACCGGAGCATCAAATCATCGCCGTCGTACGTCTTTTTATGTCGAACAACAATCCGATAACTGACTATAAAAGAAGTCAGTGCCGGCACCTGTAGCATTGGACTGAAGAAACGGTCCCAGGGATCGTTTGGTAAATCCCGATAAAATAATGCCAGTGCTAAAAAAAACGAGGCTACTCCAAAAGAAAAGGCGACCTGAAATATCCAATAATATCTAACCTTATCCAATACGGCTTTGGGAATCCAACCTCCACAACTGCATTGCTGTGATGTCCCTAATCGTCCAGTACCGTCATGTTCCTTACCGCACTTCGGACAAAAGTAACGGCCAAATTTAATCATCTAGCCTCGCCCCCTCAACCGGCCCGTGCTAAACCTTTATTAACGCCGAGTTATGCCCAATGCAACACCTGAAATTGCAGATACCAGAGACCAAAAGAACCAAGGAAGTTGACCAGGACTGCCGGCAGAAAACGTAAGTGAGCGCCAAAGGTATAGCTTTTGTCGATGGACATAGCCATAACCCCCGCCGATGACCCCACCACCGTCAAGCTACCGCCTATGCCGACCATCATCGCATTCAACATCCATTGATCAACGCCCAGATTAGGATTCGCCATAATCGCCGCCGCTTCGAGCAAGTTATTGTCGATACAGCTGGAAATCAATCCTAAAATAAAATTCACCCAAGTCGGCTCCAGCGTTTCGTACAACTGGCGCACATACGACAACCAACCGACATGATTGAGAGCCGCCATGCCTGTGATAATGCCGATGTAGTACATTAAAGTCGCCCATTCAACCTTCTGTAGCTGAATGTCCAGATTAATCGCAATATCGCATCTTTTCCCTAACACCCAGATGTACATTACGATTAAACCCAAACCGCTGCCCAGGGCGAATTCAATGTCGACATGCAACACCATGTTCAACACTACCGCTCCGATAATAGCGAAGGCGCAAACCAATGCAAGGCTAAGTCCGCCCGGCTTGATACTTTCTTCGGCCGTGTTGGATTTAAGCAGCGTATTCGTATCGAGTTTTTTCAGGTAAAACAGATCCAACACCAAGGCACTCAAGAACCAGCCGAAAATCGCTGCCGGAAACAACATCAGCAAGTCGGCCATGGTAACCTTACCAGCCAAAATCACCATCAAGCTGGTCGAAGTGCCGATAAACCAAACGCCGGTGTTAGACGAAATAATGGTGTTACACAAGACCAAATGGGTATAACGCTGGTCTTCCGAAACGTTACTGATGGATTTACCGAATATCATGGTGGTGGTTAAGCTGCTGATGAAAGGACTCAACAACGCGCACAATAAGCCCATAACCCAAAATAGACCTCTCGCTCCAAGTCCCCTATTCATTAGCGCGTGATTCATAGCTGCGAAAACATTCCGCTCATTAAGAATCTCAACAATCATCCACATGAACGCCATAAAGGCGATCAACGCAAATAACGATTCTTTAGTCGACGCCTGCATCGCAATCAAAGGTTTGAATCGCTCGGGATCGTCGCCACCAAGCCAATAGTAAGTGCCGATGATGGCTACTGTGGACATCATCATCAAAGCGGGTTTGAATTTGTCCATCGCCAACTGCACTTCGAAGATGATCATCATCAAGCCGATAACGAATACGCTCAACACGATAAGTCCAACTGGCGAAAAAGGAACGATAGAGATAGGCATAGGTTTTTTCGTACAAAAGGTTTAAAAGTGAGTATCTATATATAATTACATAATATACCGAATTGATGGGATCGACACCACAGCCCCATACGCGCCGGTTGAAATTAGACTGAAAGCCTTTGCTAATCAATGGATGATTTTATATACAGATTGTATACAAATCATTAACAAACCCAGAAGACACAAAGCAAACCTATAAACTTCGTGCTCTTCGTGGTGAACAACAGAATCGGATATTGGTATGTTCTTTACCGGACAAAACCTGATTCTGCGGGGAATGTATTACTGCTTCTCTGTTACGAACGCTATTTTAGTAATTCCCGAATGTTGCACGGTGGCCATGACTTCGGCGACTTTTGCATAAACGACAGCTTGATCCGCAAATAAATGCAAGCCAATTTCAGGGTTTCTTGAAAGTTCCGCCTTCAACGCGACTTCCAGCGCGGAAAGGTCTGCGATTGCAAGCTTATTCAGCGTTATGCCTCCTTGCGCATCAATGCCGAGCTGTAACGGTTGCTCCTTAATATCCGCCGTAGTCTCGGCGGTTTTCGGTAAAGTCACATGCACGGATTGGGTCACTAACGGTGCAGTTACTAATAAAATAATCACCAACACCAGCATGACATCAACGAGAGGCGTGACGTTAATGTCGCTCATTGCTCCTTCATCTTCCGATTGCGGTTTAAAGGCCATGTTTACTCCTTACCACTGGCATTCGCGCTTGAAGCGATATGCATAAAGCTAACGACGAAATTTTCCAAATCCGCACGTTGCTGTTTGGCCCGACGCAAGAAAAAGTTATAGGCTAATACCGCCGGTACGGCGACCGCGATACCGATCGCAGTGGCGACCAATGCATCGCCAATTGGGCCGGCCACCACATCCAAGCTGGTCGAACCGCTGGCAGTAATCTCATGCATCGCATGCATGATACCCAGCACTGTACCGAACAGACCAACAAATGGCGACGTGCTGCCGATACTGGCCAGCAAGGTCAGGCCGCTTTCCATTCCATGTTGCTCTTTCTGCATTTGCACGAGCAACGAATGTTCCAGCAATTCAGCCGGAACGCCGCGATATTTAAGACTCTTGCCCATAGACAGCTGGCTTTCGTCCATCCACGTAAATCCTTGCAGCGCAATTCGCGCTTGCGGACCTCTTGCTAAGTCTGCGGGTAGAGTTTTTGCTTGCTCCAGAGAAGGAGCATCCCAAAATGCCTGGTTAAAGCGCCGGTTACAGTAATTGTTCTTTATAAATTGCCAGATTTTGAAAAAAATTATCGTCCATGTGACCACTGAAAAGGCCAACAAAGTGTATAACGTACCGTCGATAATAAAAGTGGGTGTGACATGATAGGGCATTCCTATCTCCTCTGATTAATAATGAAATTAAGCAAACCGATCGCTTCATTAGTCCTGATACGGACAATATGATCCTGAAAAATATAAACCGATCATTGTGTTAGTTTAAATTGCAGCGTCTGAACGGCTCGCTGTTCAACAGCTACGCCATTCACTATCTTTTCTTTAAAAGTCCATTGATTAATAGCTTTCAATGCGGCTTCGTCAAAGATTTCGGCGGGTTCCGCTTCAACAACGATAGCATTTTCGACTGTCCCGCTCGTGGTAATGGTAAATTCAATTTTAACCCAGCCTTCAATATGGCGATTAGCTGCTCGCGCCGGATACTTGGGCGGAACTCGCTCCAAAGGAACCACACCGGTGCTGATTCTCGGTTCACTATTAACGACAGCAGGAGCAGGCCGACTGACAGGTGGTTGTGGTTGCGGTACCGGAACTGAAGGAACAGGCGCCGGATTAGAAGGAGCCGGCTTTTCTTCAGCAATAATCGGCTGCGGTTTTGGCAGCTCCGCCTGCTTAGGAATAACCGGCGTTTTTTTCTTAACCGGCTGTTTGGCAGGTTGTTTTTTCGGCGGTTCCGGTTTGGGTGGCGCTGGAGGCGTCACTTCGGCTTTTTGAGCCGGCGTAGAAAGCAGAGAAACCTCCATGACCATAGGCGCCGGAGGTTTGGGAGGCTCAGCTGGTTTTAAAAGCCAAAGTCCAACCCCTATGTGTAACAGCACCACTAAAATAAGCATTAGCCCGCCAATAAGACGCGGGTGTTCTTCTCCGCCGGTTAATGTGGCGAACAGTGATTGTTTTTCTTGCATTAACGGACTCGCCTCGTCATTCGAAGGTTTTAAATTCCGGCCGGTTAAGCCGCCTTCATGACTGTTAAATAAAAGCATAGAGAATATTACCTTTTAAATATCCGATGGTGCGTCTGTTATGTTCAAATTCCGGGCAATGCCGTATTTTTGTTAGCGTGGTTGTAATGACAGATCCTTAAAAAGCTCTAAACGGATTGCGGTTGTTTCAGCAGTTTGACTTTTGCAAGCTGCCAAATCATTGGCATGATCGACACAAAAACGATGCCTAAAACAACCTTCTCGAAATTGTGCTTAACCCATTCATTTGAACCGAGAAAATACCCAGCCAACGTGATGCTCGTGACCCATAATGTCGCGCCGATGACGCAAAAAACGATGTATTTGAGGTATTTCATGCTGCCCGCACCGGCTACAAAAGGCGCAATCGTACGAATGATCGGGATAAAGCGGGCAATAATAACGGCCTTGCCGCCATGTTTTTCGTAGAAATCTTCGGTTTGGAGAATATATTCCCGTTTAAAAAAGAGAATGCGCTCTCGGGATTTTACAAAATTGCCAAAGTGTTTTCCGACAAAATGATTGACGTTATCGCCCATCAAAGCAGCCCCAATAAGCAACGGAATGATGATCTGAATATCCAATTTACCGGTCGACGACGCCAGCAAGCCCACTGCAAAAAGCAGAGAATCGCCGGGTAACAAAGGCATCACGATTAAACCTGTCTCGACAAAGATTATCGTCGCAATAATCACATAGGTGAACATCTCGTAATGCACCAGAAAACCCTGCAGCGTCGTCAGTGGATCTTTAAGCAGGTGTAATAAAAAATAAATAATATCCATGAAAGTAAACCTCATATCGTCAAAAGGGAAACATAAAGCACGCCTAATGCCTTGGCGATTATTTATTATCAATTGATTTCATACAGTATTTAACAGTAATCGGAACGAACCCCGACTAATCGAATGAGCCTGTGGCTCCACTTATTATATAGGTTTTAATTGATAGTCCCGCTGTGTTTTCCAAGAGAGATATAGCTTCTGTCCATCACTAACCAGAAAAGGCTGATCGGCGGACTGGGCTTCTTCAGCAATTGCTTCGGGCTTCGACCAGCTTTTGCCGTCGTCGGCGGACATCATTAGCTTAATCACATTATTGGTACCATCGAATTCCTGCCAGACTATTCTAACCTCGGAACCTAAAGCCAAGACGTGCGGATGGCCGGCGCCGTCCTTGCCGAAATTAACCTGTGAGGAAAAATGCCGACCGGAATCCGTCGAGTAAGCGTAAAACAGCCCCTGTTTGCTGGGAGAATTACTAAACCATACGGCATGATAAATACCGGAACCGGAAATCGACAAACCGGGGCCATGATGCGGACAGGCATCGATTTTCCAATTATCCCGGCCTACGCGGTGCGTATCGCCGGGCGTATTCCAATCGTTGAATTTAACCAAGGCATGATCGCGTATGCCGCCTTCAAAAAGATGCCGCCATGTGATAACCGGCGTATTGTCAGGCGCGATTGCCGTATCCAGCCGGCAGCACTGGCAAGTATGAGCCGCGATTCTTTGATTAGGATAAAAGTGCCGGCCGCCGTCATCGGACCAACTGTAATACAGGGAAGAACCCTCAAAAGTCTTGCCGGCTTTTTTTGCTTCTTCAACATCACGGCCATCCAGCCAGGCAATAAAAATTTCGCCATTTTTGCCGACTGCCATACTGTCAAAGCGGTGGCTGATAATATCCAGATTATCATTAACGGTAACCGGAACTGAAAAATGCTGCCCACCGTCTTCTGAGCGGCTAAAGCGGATATGACCACTGTGACGGGCTTCCAGCCTCAACGTCCAGGTTAAGTAAATATTGCCTTCTACATCCAACTTAATTTTAGGGCGATATTCACCTTTGGCTTCGACTTTCTCGGCAACAGGATTGACCAGCATCGGCTCGCTAAAACTTAAGCCTTTATCGCGTGATGATTGCAGATAAATATGATCATTATTTACCCAGGCAATCCATAGCTTCCCCTTGCTGTCAAAAACCGCAGTTATCGTTTCAGCGCATCGGTTTGAAGGCAATGCATTAACATCGGAGCACGCGGGTTTTGCTGCAGTTGATGTTTGCAGCTGCTTGTTGTCTGTGGATTCTACAATCGTGTCACTTGCACAGCCGCTGACCAACAAGTTAATAAAAAATAAGAAAGAAATCAGTAATTTCATGGATTAAACCGAATTAAAGGATAGAGCTGAATTATATGCAACCATTTACAAGTAAAAGCCTTCCCTACGGCTTAAAGCGCACATCCTTGTGCCGATCAATAAACTTGCGACTATTGCTATCTTTTAAAATTTATAACCGACTTGCATAAAGAATGTCCGTTGCGGCAAAGGATGGTTAAAAAATGCTTGATAATCATTGATGTTGTCTATCCCGGCCGACACATGGCCTTTTTTATCGTTGAAATAGTAAGTGGTTTTTAAATCCACATAGACCGATTCGGTAAAGGCTGCGTAGTATGGCAGCTGTAAATCTTTGTTATCCAGCTGCGAAAACATCCTGCCTTGATAACGGGTACCTACCGAAAAATCCCAATCCTTACCGTAGTGATAAGTCGTCAACAGGTTGGCCCGGTAATCCGGCAACAACGGAAAATCTTTGCCGACAAAATTCCGATCGTTGTCGTTTTTCAGGATTTCCGAATCCAGGATGGTGGTATCCAGTTTCACGTCGAAATTGGAGTCAAACACCTGGTTTTGATTGATAGTGAAATCGATGCCGTTAATCTCAACTTCGCCGATATTGGAAATAGCGCTGGTGTAATTGCCTGCCGGTGTTTTGCCAAGCGCCGAGTTTGATATAAACGAGCTGTAAATGGCGTTGCGGACATTCTCATGGAACAGGTTCAGCCGGATATAACCGTTATCAAAATCATATTCTCCTAACAGGTTGTGATGCGTGCCGTCTTCCGGTTTCAACGAGGCATTACCGATAGTTGAGCTTCCGGTTAGACTGTTCGAATTGTCGAACAATTCGCCTGCCAGCGGAAACCGGTAAGCCTTGGCGACAGAATAACGGAATTTCCAGCGGCCCGGCTCGAAACCCAATGAAAACTTCGGCGAGAAGGCCGATGCTTGCCGATCCGCCGGTGCATTATTCGCCGTAGCGGTTATCGCGTTGTTAGCATTAAGCGTGTTAACGGTGTATACGCCATCGGACATATTCCAACGTTCCAGCCGGGTACCGACAGTCGCGTCCCAAGACGGCAGGAAGCGCCAGGATAATTGGCCGAACAGTCCATGGGTGTCGGTTGCGCCGCCGCTTTTCAACGCGACATTGGTTTGTTGGGCGGTCGTATAATTATTGGAACCGTACTGAGTCGTGAACATTTTCGAATGCTGGTACTCGTAGCCGGTAGCGAACGACAAATCCTTACGTCCTAGGAATTCCTGGTTATCGAATTTCGTCGAAATATTAACCCAGCCCATGCTGTCGACATCGGTAATCTGGCCTTTATTTGCATTGTTTGGATCGTTCGTATTTAAGGTCGATGCAATAGTTCGATCATGGAGCACATCGAAATAACTGATATTGGTGTTGGTATTCCAATTACCGAACAGATTGCCTTTTAAGCCACCGCCCAACGTCAACGTTTGCCTGTTCTGCTGGCTTGTTCCGAAGCTGCTGGCAACAGGAACTACATTCAAGCCGTTAAAGTTGTAAGCGGTGCTGCCACTGCCATATATTGGCGCGCCTGCGGCATTGGTCAGATAAGTTTGACCGGTGCTGGTTACATCCAGATTTTCAAACGCGGCTGTAAATAAAGCATCCAGTTTCGAGTTGATCGCATAGCCGCCCTTCCATTTATACAGGTCATCCACCGATTGCGTCACACCGCTATCGCCATAGGAAATACGCGGCTGGCCGGCATAGCCTCCTTGATTAGCTTGACTACCGATGGCTTTAGGATTTTGTTCTAAATAAGCACCGCTTACCGGACCGCCGGTACCTGTGTACCTTAATAATGGCCCGCCGTTTGCGCCGGCCGAATTCGAATAACCATAAGTTGTCATCGGCTGTCCTTCGTTCTCCAGATGATTATAGGAGAAATAAGTACTGAGATCGCCGAACTTGTCGCCGTAAGAACCGAAGGTTTTAAAACCTTGCAGATTTTTATTGGTGCCTTGATATGAATACGGTTGCAGCATATAGGAGGCTTCGGTATAAACCTCACGCTTTTGCGGCAGCAAGGTATTGAAATTCATCACGCCGCCCATCGCGTTGCCGCTGTATTCAGCTGAAAAAGGGCCGGACAGCACATCAACCGATTTGATTTCGCCCGGACCGATCAAGCCCCAACGCGGCGAGCCGTTAAAAGTGTACTGCAACGAATTCCAGATCGGCATGCCGTCCATGAATACCATGACTCTGCCGCCCTGGTAAGGATTGGAGCCGCGCATGCCGACCGGGGCATTAGGATCGCCGATATAGCGCTGACGAACAAAAACGCCGGATTCGTATTTGACGGAATCGGAGGTGGTAACCGCGTTGGTTTTTTCAATATCGCTTTTGGTAACTTTGGTAGTGGGCGTTGCAAAATCGGTTTTGGACGGTGTTTCAGGCCTACCGTCTTCGGACACTCCTGTAACCACAATATCGGACAAGACCATCGACGAAGATTTCTGTTGCTCGGTTTTAGCTTGGCTTTGCTTGGCGGCATCAGCCCTTTTAGCCTTAACCGGCTCAGCTGCAACGCCGCAATTTAAGTAAATAATCCCAAGTAATAGTGAATACTTTTTCATTATTTTAATTTTTATAGTTATGGACGGGTCTATCCATAACAGCACGTTGCATGCCAAGCTACCAACCCCACGACAATGCTGACTATCGAGCGGCCGTATTCAAGTTTTTAATTTTTCGTAATCAATTACCTACGCGTCGAACTAAACTAATTTTGATTACTTGAAACTCGATCGATCCAATGCGTTTACCCTGTGGGGGCTTAATAGAAGATATATTCTCTAGCCATATGCCGCACTTTAGCGAGCCAAATGACACAGTTTAATTAGATTTCCGCTAACGAAAGGAGCTTGTAACTGATGTTACACATAGCTCCGAAAAGAACTTATCGTTTCAGTCATGAAAAAAGAGAAACTTGAGCCCAACGCGGATTATTTGATCAGCAACAGCGTACACGATAGGCACGGACTTATCATTTCGCCATGCTTGGTGGCTTATTCTGAGGTGCAGAAAATGAAGACTGCGTAACATCGGTCACTAGCTTCCAAAAGCCGTGATAAGGATCACACAATTTGAGATTTAGTCTTTGGCTTACGAAAAGATCAGCTTTGGCTGATATACAGACAAAGCTTTATAACACGACAATAATCCTGACGCTTAACCACTCGCTCATGCCGGGCTGCGGACGATTACATGACATCCGCGCTCGAAGTAGACGCATGGCGAGGGTAACTGGCTTCTAAAATTTAAGTAGCTGACATGACTGTCGGAAGAAGCCTAAATCTGAATTATTAGCACATGCTTGCTGTCAGCCATTTTTAAAATGGCATTAATCTAATCATGGGTTTTCATATGTTTGCCAATACTAGATATATATTCTTGACGTTTGTTCTGGTCACTTTCGCTAATACTGTTAATGCCCTTGATGTTGGATTTCGGGATATTGTCCGACATGAGAGTGTTATTTCAACATTGGCATTGAGTGGTATTTCACTGAGCCTTTCCGGCGGAAATGCTTATATTTCAGACAAGGGGGTTGGCATACAGTTTTATACCTCTCCAGCGGTAGACGGTGATTCACTTGAGACAAATTTCATTGCCCCTGACGGGGTGGTGGTAGACAACCAAAAATTGATTTACACCTCGACGTCGACATCAAGCTGCTGGTGGAATTTTTACAATCCTTGGGAACGGACTTGTTGGGACCCTTCTGGGTGGCAATTTATCACAACCAAAACTAATTACGGCAAACCGGGCATTTGGACAGCTCAAGTAGTGGTAAATAACCAAATAGCTATTACCAAGACGTTTGGGATAATTCCAAGAATGCTAAGAAAAACAACTGGCGATGGACAAACAATTATCCTTGCGACGGATGGTTCGTTTAAGGCGTTGCCTTTATCCGTTCAACTGATAGATTATGACGGAAGCACTCCCTATGCAGGAGAGCCGGTCGATTTTACATTAGTATCAACACCGAAAGGGAATAAAGGCGGTTCTATAACCCCCTCCAGCGCTACGACTGATGCTACGGGTATTGCTTCGGCCAACTTTACGCCGGGCTCAGCAACAGGTATCTATGCGATTGCGGCCAGCACACGTTCCGCGCCCGATAAGCCGCAAACCTTTACTGTTAACGTGACTGCACCGCCATCGGTAAAAGGTAAAACACAAGATCCATTGAAGGATGTCAATTTATCAAAAAATCATGGCATCGCGGGCTCACTAATATGTGAAGCTTCGCCAATGAGAGGCAACCCTATCAATCTGGGCACCGGCAATAAATACCAATATGAACACGATTACACCAGCGCCGACAGCTTTCCTCTGAGATTCGATCGCCATTACAACAGCGATGCGCCTACTGCTTCAACTTTGGGCGGCTATTGGCGGAGCTCATACGACCAGAACATTGTTGTGAATACTATTGGTAAAGGGCCCAACAAAACTCAGGCAGCAAATGTCTATCGAGCTGACGGCAAAATTTATACTTTCACTTTAAACAATGGTTTATGGCAAGGAGACCCGGATGTTGCCGATCAACTGACCAAAACGTCAACCGGATGGCGCTATATTAAGAAAAATAATCAAGTTGAAGAATATGATGAAAGCGGCAAGCTTACAAAACTGCTGGATCAGAACGGCCTTGCGCAACAACTGGACTACAATGCAGCCAATCAACTGGTAAAAATATCCTCAAGTTTTGGCCCATCGTTGATCTTTAATTATGACGCCTCCGGTAAGTTGGTATCGATGGTTGACGCTGCCAATAACACGTATGGGTATAATTACGACAGCATCGGCAACTTGGTTCGAGTGGAATATCCCGATGCAAGCAGTCGCCAATATCTCTATGAAAACACTACTTTTCCCCATGCATTAACCGGCATCGTCGATGAAAACGGCGTGCGCTTTGCGACATGGAACTATGGGGAGTTTGGTCGCGCGGTCAGCAGCGAGCACGCCGGAGGCACTGAAAAAATTACCGTTTTATATAATACCGACGGCTCGCGAATCGTCACAGACACCTTGGGCCAAATTCAAACCTATTTTGCCGGCAATATATACGGCACCGTTAAAATCGGAGGAGTCGATACCAAAACATGTCCAACCTGTCCGCTTCAGGATAAAACCAGTTTTAATTATGATAGCAACGGCTATCCAAATAGCATGGTAGATGCGAACGGCAATACCAGCTATCTGGCTTATAACGAGCGGGGACTGCAAATCAGTCATACCAAAGCCGTAGGCACAGCTGATACACAAACCAAGACATTAGTTTGGCATGAGACATTGAATCTCCCGGTTGCCATCCAAGAGCCTGGCAACATTACCTATTACAAATACGACAGTAACGGCAATGTCCTCGAAAAACGAAAAGTAGATAGCGCAACAAAAGCAGAACAAGTCTGGACATATACTTACACGTCATTCGGCGCCATCGAAACGGAAAATGGGCCACGAACGGATGTCAACGACATAACCCACTATCAATATTTCCCAAATGGAAGACTCTGGCGCATCGTCAACGCAATGGGGCATGTTTTGGAAGTACTGGAGTACGATCTGCATGGCAGGCCTGTTAAACTCAAGGATGAAAATGCCGTTATTACCGCAATCAGTTACGATCTGAGAGGCCGGTTGACAAAACAGGATGTGGGCGGTCAGATCACCGTGCTGAACTACGATAATAAAGGCCGTCTCAGTCAAGCCTCATTACCCGATCAGACAACGATCAGTTACGAATACGACGAGGCTGACCGGCTGGTCTTGAAGCGAGACCATTGGAACAATCAAACCCGCTATCAATACGACAGCAACAGCCATTTGATCGGCCAATCGAGTCATGCGCCCGATGGCACCTTGCAACAGCAACAAAACTGGGGCTACGATCCAACCGGAAAACTGATCAGTGCAACAGGCGCAGCCGGCCAAGTCACCCGGTATAGTTACGATAACAACGGCAACCTCACCGGCGTTACCGATGCCAACAACCAGCACACAGCCCGTAATGTCGATGCGCTTGATCGTCCGGTTAGCACTCAATACCCCGATACCGGTGTAGTTGGCAAAGTCTACGACAAACAGGACAATCTTCTCGCGGTGACCGATGCGGAAGGCCATAGCACGCGTTACCGTTATAACGGCCTCGGACAAAGAGTGGAAACCAACAGCCCCGATACCGGTATAAGCCGTTACAGTTACGATCAAGCCGGCAACCTGATTAATGAAGTGCAAGCTAGTGGCAAAAGCGTCACCTACCAATACGACTTGTTAAATCGTCTAACGCAAGCGGCTTATTCGGACGGTACTTCAGTCAATTACCAGTATGACAACTGCAGTAACGCTGTTGGCCGCCTCTGCAGCATAACCGGCCCCGACTTTAGTTCAAGCTGGCGCTATGATGCACAAGGTCATGTGGCGGAAAGACGAGAAAACAGCGGAACCATTAATGCTGTCGTCGGCTACCAGTACAACGCACTCGGGCAGTTGTCAGGCATGACCTACCCGTCGGGCAAAACGGTCTCCTACCGTTACGCCGCCGGACGCGTCGATCAAGTCAGCAGCAACGGCGGCGTCCTCGTCGACCAAGTAACCTATAATGCGGCTAACCAAGTGACCGGCTGGCGCTGGGCGAACGGCACACTGACACAACGCAGTTACGATCAGGATGGCCGCCTGATCCGGCAAAGCTTAGCGGATCAAGAGCGCAGTTTGTCTTATGACTGGGTCGGCAATCTGCTCAGTATTAACGATGGCCTTGACCTGCATGGCTATGGTTATGACCCGATGAATCGTTTGGTCAGTGCGACCGATGACAACCTCCGTTATGCGTATGACCGCAACGGCAACCGCTTGACCGCCAATAGCTCAACAGCTGTTGAAAATTACAGCTACAACCCGGCCGGTAATCAACTGGCCGCCGTTCAGGGCGGAGTCGTCAAAAACTACCACTATGACGAAGCCGGGAATACCTTGAGCGATGGCGCGCATGTCTATCGTTATGACGGCAAAAGCCAGCTGGCGGAAATTACCGGCGTCGCTTTTTATTTGTACAACGGCCTCGGCCAGCGGACCGCGAAAAACAGCAGCGGCATCTTGACGCATTATGTTTATGACGAAAAGGCCCGCCTGATCGGCGAATACAATGCTACTGGACAAGCCAGCCAGGAAACCGTGTACCTGTTCGGCCAACCCATCGCCGTGCTGAAAGGGGCGGACGTTTACGCTGTGCATACCGACCACTTGGGGTCGCCGAGAAAAATCACCAACCCGTCGGGGAATACCGTGTGGCAGTGGCAAGACAAGCCCTTTGGCGACTCACCGGTTAACCCGAATCCGGATGGCGATGGGGTTGCGTTTGAATATAACCTGCGCTTTCCGGGCCAGTATTTCGATGCCGAAACCGGATTGCATTATAACTACCACCGCTATTATGACCCGCAAATAGGACGTTATCTCACCAGCGATCCGATTGGGCTTGCGGGGGGAATTAATACTTATGAATATGTTGGGGGGAATCCAGTTAATTTTATTGATCCGCTTGGTTTAACACAAAAAGACATTGACATTGCCCTCCAACTTGCCAAGGAAACACAAAAGGACATGAAATTCCCAGATCAATATGGTTGTAGAGATTTAGGCTATTACAAGACTAAAAAGAGTAAAAAAAGAAGAATTACAGGAATGACTCTTCCTCCAGATGATGAAGGTAAAGGCGGTGGGACGATACTTGATGACTTTTATCAAAAAGACCTAAAAGATAAGGAAGCAGCTGAACTTCTTGATACGATAATTCATGAGGGAGATCATTATTCAAACAAAAGAGGCAATCCAAAGCAAATTGATGATGAGGGAACAGGCCATGCCTACGATGAAGCCGCCAGAAGGACAACACAGGAACTAATCAACGAATTTAATAGAAGGCGTAAAACTAGCCCTTAAAATGAGACAACCCAGATGAACAAGTTAAGACAATGTATTACGCTTTTGATAGGGTTAGCTGCTTTTTCTATCTACGCCTCACCAAAAGCGAATAAATTTGTGCCTCCAAAAGTTACCTTTGAGGTGGCTACACGACAATTAATTGATGATATTGATGTAAATAAAGGCGTTCACATTTTCAGACTCAGTTGTGCAATGGATTGGTGCGAACTCACTCAAATATCTTTGGAATGTGAGTCATTTGGCACTTCGGAGAAGGGGTTCAAGCCAAGGATAACTAGCTCACCAACTTGGTCTGGATTCCTAGAAATCAGCGCGATGTCCGAAGGTATGTTAGAAGTAACAGTATTTCAAGCTACGCACCATCAATTGCCAGCCAAAATTACATTTAATTACATACCGGAATTAAACAAGTCTGAAACTTCTACACGGGTTATTGGATTTAAAGCAGATGGTTTAATTAATCTGAAGCTATTTCCTCAAGCAATAAAAACAGTGGATTACATTCCTATAATGGGTCCTCCCCATGTAGAACCCTTGGGCTGTGGTGTAATGGTGCCAAGCATTGAAAAGAAACTTGTAAGTCGCCAGATAAATGTAAGGTAGATTCGCACAAAGCCATGTAACAGAAAGACGGGAAACCAACGGCGCCATCAATGCTATGTAGTGGTCAAGTTTTTTCGGACAGCAAAATAGGTTGTTCATCTGCCATTTTC
>CAZJOY010000026.1:0-21981 GCA_964547705.1 uncultured Methylobacter sp.
CGTTCCCACGCGCTGCGCTCGTCGTTATACACATCTCGACGTAGGCCGGAATAAGCCTGTCCGCGCGTTAAGCGCAGGACTGGCGTTTCCGGCGCTCCGATTGCCGGAAACATCCGCCCTTGCTGTCGCAGGGCGGACTTATTCCGGCCTACATCCTGGGCAAAAGTTAAATCCTGCATATCTTTGAGCTCCCCAAGGCGCGCACGGCACGCCCTACGCGAAGGTCCTCCACGCTTGCTAAGATGACGACGTCTCGCGGACGCTTGTGTATAACGACGAGCGCGCTGCGCCGCGAGTTGAGTGCGTAACATCAGTTAATAAGTAATGGTGGCCTGTAAAACTTTTTCCGGGCTCTGGTCCAATAACCCATAAATGCTGCCGGCCTGCTCAAGCGGGATTCGGTGGCTAATCAGCTCCTGCGGCCGCAGCCGTCGAATCATCTCCCATGCTGTTTGGAAGCGCCGCGCTTTATCCCAGCGGCCTGTCAGTTCAGGCGCAATGGTGCTGACCTGGCTGCTAATGAATTTAATCCGATTGCGGTGCGCGGCTCCGCCCAGCTGTATGTTGGCGGGTTTGTTGCCGTACCAACTGCCGATGACGATACGACCGGAATAGCTGCATAAGTCAATGGACAGGTTCAAAGCGTCTGGTATGCCGCTGACTTCGTAGATCAGGTCGGCGCCCGCACCGGACGTCTCCGATAGTTGTACCGGTAACTGTAAATCTTGTTTCAGAGCGGCTATTTGCGCTTTCGAGGCTGGATCGAAAACCTGCTTTACCCCCAAGTGCAATGCCCGGGAACGACGCTCGGCTATTCCATCAAGGGCATACAACTGCGCTAAGGGGAACTGAGCCAATACGCTCGACAGCAATAGGCCGACTATCCCTTGTCCCAACACAATCACCCGTTCGCCTAACGCCGGATTACCGTCCAGAACCAAATTTACCGCTGTCTCCATATTAGCAAGAAATACGGCCGCCTCAGGCTCTATACCATCCGGCAACACGATGACCTGTTCCGGTGCGGCAATAAAATGACTGGCATGAGGCTGAAACGCAAATACCCGTTTACCCTGCCAATAGTCGGCGACATCTGCACCTATTTGCTCGACGCGGCCGACGCAGGCGTAACCGTATTGCAAGGGATAAGTCTGCTGGTGTTGCAAGGACTCCAGGGTGGCGTCCAAGGCAATATCGGCGGGCAGCAGGCCCCGGTAAACCAGCATTTCAGTGCCGGCGCTAATGGCGGAACAGTGGCTTTTTACCAGTATTTGACCCGGTTTCAAGGGTGGCAGTTGCTGTTCGCGGATGTCTATTTGCTGTGGTTTGGTAAACCAGAGTTGGCTTGCTTTCATGATTCTGCCTGCTGCTGATATTGCAAATCGCCCCACATGATCAGGTCATCTCCGAGCATCTGTGAATAGAGCGGGCGAATTTGCGGTAACCGGCTTTTGCTGTCGATCCCCAGGCTGCCAACGCCCTTATAGCCTCCTACCAAGGTAGGGGCGATAGTCAGCACTAAAGCGTCGGCTAATTGCGCTTTCAAAAAAGCGGTAATCACCTGGCTGCCGCCTTCAACCATCAGCATTCTGATGCCTTTTTTCCATAACAAATTCAAAGCGTCCGGCAAGTTGACACGCCCGTCGGCATCGCCTTCGAGCGTCATGATTTCAACCTGGCCGCCAAACTCGCCACTCTCATTTAAGCTGGTCAAAACCCAGCAGTTTCTATCCGAATGTTGGCAAAGACGCGCTGTCGGCGGCATGCGCAGGCGGCTATCCAACACGATGGGTTGAGGGTTGGAGCCGGCCCAGTCGCGCACCGTCAACTGCGGATCATCGGATAGCACCGTGCCGACACCCACCAGAATGCCGTCATGCAGACTACGTAGCTGATGGGTTAAACGGGTAGCTTCAGTGCCGCTCAAGGCCAGCGTTTCGCCAGTGCGCGTGGTTATACTGCCGTCCCAGCTCTGCGCATAACTCAGCGTGACAAACGGGCGTTTTGCCGATACTGAGGCGCTTTTATGAGAAGCTAACCACTGTTCAATTTTCCGGTTAACAGTCATAGGGTTCTGCTAGGGTTAGTTGCAACAGGTGATCCATACGCTGGGCTTTGGTGAGCAGGTAGCTTTCGTTGTCAGGGTTAACAGTGCCTTCTATAGGTATGCGGGCATTGACGTGAATGCCTTCAGACTTCAAGGCGCTAATCTTTGCCGGATTGTTAGTCATCAGCAACACCGATTTGACGCCCAGATCCTCCAAGATACGTGCAGCAATAGCATAATCCCTCTCGTCCGCCCCATGACCCAGCAATAGGTTGGCATCCACGGTATCATGACCTTGGTCCTGCAAATTATAGGCCCGCAATTTTTGCAGCAAACCGATGCCCCTGCCTTCCTGGCGTAAATAAACCAGAACACCTGAACCGTGGTTGGCAATAAACTGTAGTGAACGATCCAGTTGCTCACCGCAGTCGCAACGCATAGAACCCAGCACATCGCCGGTAAAACATTCCGAGTGTATTCGCACTAAAACATCCTCCTCGGTCACTGTGCCTATGTAAAAAGCCAGATGCTCCTTATCATCCAGAGTATTGGTGTAGTAACAAAGCTGAAAATCGCCATAGGCAGTAGGTATACGGGTACGGGTAATCTGTGAAACGGCGGGTTTTAACATAGTGGATAATTTGTCGGGAAAGAATTGGTATATAGAGGAAAAAGGGTGATGAAACTTTATGTGTCGATCAAAAATCGTTGATTAATATCTGAAGTTTTCTGTTGTGATGGGCTTGCAATTTATTCAGCACAACATATAAACCGGGTTTGGCAGGATCACCAACTAACATAGCAGTCTTGGAACCGCTGGGGTTGCTACCCCAGTTAATTTGTTCCGGTAATTTGATGGAAATAGCCTTGGAAGCAAGGTCGGCCGCAAATATCTTGAGCTAAAAATTTAAAATATTCCGGTAACCGCGCATCAATCAGCTTTATATATGGGGGTTTAAGGATAAAAAGTTTATTGAGATGACTTGGCACGATATATACGGCGCATGATTATACAAATACGTTGTATGCAAGCAATTAATAGGCCAATAATAGAATATGTTTAAAATGCTTGTACCACTTAACATTAGCAGCAAAAAATAGATATTCGATTGTTGTGAATTCAGCAGTTAACCAGCAGGATGCTGTTGGCTGATCAGCAACTTATATCCCGGTTGAGGTTGATTATATGCGGATCCCATAATGTACTGTTTCGGCGCGTGCAGCGATCAGGTAATTAGCAGAACAGGGGGCGACCATTTATGACAGTTCAATAGAGCTAAGATGAGAATCTTTGTTGCAATGACCGATAATCAGTTGAAACCTGACGTCTGAAGGTCAGGTGGTTTGTCTTAACCAATGACCGGAATTGGCCGAATTTCATCAGTCAATCAATAGGCAAAAATCGACCCAGAGAAGCCACTCGCCCGATATTTTTAAATGACTGCCTAGCAACATATAGCTGCCAATCGATTTTAAGGCAAAGCTTGTTTGAACTGGTTATCAGCAGCCTCCCGGGAAAGTAAGAGAAAATCAGAGAACAATAAAATCATCATTCGGTTTCCATCACATATCAGTTTATTCTTGCCGGTTAAATTGATACTTTATCATCTGTAACATCCTGTCACGCATAGGTGTACAAGATTCCGCTTTGCTATAGCCGAGACAGGTTTTATAAAATTCATCATCGCCTTTTTTCAGTTCTTTCTCTGCCTCATGGATATTGCCATTTGCTTGGTAATATTCCGAATTTTCGTAGTGGTCAGTAGCCGTTGAATATTCAAAGCGACAGCCGGAAAAAGTTGTACATTGGGCTGGTGTCGATTTTGATAGCAAATGGGCTTCCAAAGCATCACTGTAGCGCCCAAGTTGATAAAAAGCGTCAGCTTGAATTCGAAGCGATGGCCCATCTAGCAATCCGCTACGTTTCAGTTTGTTAGCAAGTTCTATTACCTCATTGTATTTACCGTCTCGCCCCAATAATTGAAGCGTAACTTGATCTTTTGTGCAGCCGAACTGGCCTAAATCCTGTTCACTCATTTGCGTTAATGAATTGAAATCAGGGCTTTTACAAGCAAACGAATTGCTACTTATTGCAAATAACAGTAGCGCTTTACAAAGCCAGACATATTTATTTTTTGCCATAAAAACCTTAATAGTGCTGTCCGATTATTTTCTGTAGCTCTCACCAGAGCAACAACCACCATATTGAATGATGCCGTGAGACTGTTTTTTGCCGCCTGCAATCAAAACGATCCAGTTTCAGTTATATTAGAAGATAGCGTCTTTAATCAAATAATGTTCTGGCTTCTACTCAATTGAACAGCCCTCAAGAATTTTATTGCTCACCGTTCTTCTGAATGACAGCTTACGATCATTGATCTGCCGGACAATAAAAATCAGCGACAGTCTCTTAATGGCCGATCCAAGACGATCGGCCGTATTTAACAAGTGTAAATCGAACTTGAAGCTTATTTCTGAAATGTCAGATTGGGTTCAGATTTCTATCATTTTTAGACATTTATCATTATGACTACTACCATTAAATTGGTCCTCGCATCAAGTTCGCCGTATCGCCGCGAATTATTGAACAAACTCGGTTTTGCTTTTGATACGGCGAACCCGGATATCGATGAGACGCCGCTGTCCGATGAAGCGCCGATGCAGACCGCAATACGTTTATCGCTGCAAAAGGCCGCAGCGCTGGCGCCTAAATTTCCGCAACACCTGATTATCGGCTCGAATCAAGTGGCGGATGCTGGAAGCCTTCGGAGTCAAGGTGATTTAACTTCGACTTCGGTTCCTTCAGGGTCTGCCCCGCATGACGGCCGTACGGCGGAGCAATTGTAAGGCGGTTCGCGATTAGCTTTACGTAAAACGTTTTACTGCTGCCATACGCTAAAGTCTTTGAATGTCGCATAATGGCCGGTTTGCGTCCGTTCCAAAATGTTCAGATTGATGATATGACAATAAATCTCCTCAACCCAATATTAGAAGACTGTCATTAATCAACAAAACCAAGACCAAATCACGCACCATGTCCAATGGAACAAAGGCAAGCTTATTGGTCAAAAATCACCACTGAAATTGAAAGAAATCTGGGCTATTCGCATCCGTTTGCAGATGGCCAAAAATTCACGCGAATTAGCGGTATTCAACCTAGCTATCCGACATTAAGCTTCGAGGGTGTGATTTGGTCAAGCTCCGAGTTTGCGATGTTGCTTAAGGTAACCGAGCATGTTGCGCAGTGCGAATTTGATATAATTAAAAATAGAGTGACAGCAAATATTGTCCAGTGACAGCGCAAACAATGAGGAGAAATAGATGCTGAATAAAGTGATGTTAATAGGAAGGTTGGGCGCCGACCCTGAAGTTCGTTATATGCCGAGCGGCGGCGCCGTTACGACGCTGAGTCTGGCGACTTCCAGGCGCTGGAAAGACAGGCAAACCGGCGAACGCCGCGAAGAAACCGAATGGCATCGGGTGGTTATGTTTAATCGCCTAGCTGAAATCGCCGGCGAATACCTGAAAAAAGGCAGCCAGGCTTATATTGAAGGTCATATTCGCACGCGCAAATGGCAGGCTCAAGACGGCCAGGACCGCTATACAACCGAGATTGTTGCCGATTCGATGAATATGCTCGACAGCCGTAGCGGCGGCACGTCCGAGTTCGGCGGTGAGCATGCGCCGGGCGGATATTCGAAGCCTGCCGGCCAACCGCAACCATCGGCGCCGCAAAGCAGTTCGGGCTCTATGCCGCCTCCGCCGCCGAATTACGACGATTTTGACGATGATATTCCGTTTTAAAGCCGTCTTGTTCTGGGTGTAAATAAGCCTTTTATAACGGGATGGTTTATTTACTGATGATTTATGGCGCTTGGTGTCGGAACAAGGTAACAACTCAATCTTTGGTCCGGCTGGAGTGCAGGCTTCGCCTACCGGAGCAAGCACAGCTTGCACTCCTGTTGTCCGGCAGGATTTCTTGTTAGTATTAAAGCTTAAATATTCAACAACTTGAAAATTTAGAAATGGATAATGACACTTTAATCAATCAAGCTCGTCATCTTTATGCCGTCTTACAAGTTGAACAATATACACGGCCTATAGAAAACAAAACTCAGTTTGATCGTCTTAACCGCTTGGTCGTATGGGCTTACTGCCGTTACCAGCGTCGCTTAAATCGCTGTGTTGTCTGTTATGACAATCGGACGAACGACTGTAACCGAGAGTTTGCGGGAAGTGAACGGCGGTTTTGCCCTAACTGCCTGAGTCAACAACGTTAAGGCAAAATAACCGTTAACGATTTTTCGCATTTGATTGCGCATCGCAAAAGCAATACGGCCTACTCGATGTTGGGTATACAGCCTGCTTGAAATTCAGCAACACCGTTTTTGTAAGTGTTTATGCCTATTGTGTCTTGAGACCAAGTAAAGGTATCTTAATTACAAAGAGGAAACAAATTAGTAGTTTTCGATTCAAAATATTGAATCGTCGCATCCTCCTTTCATTACTCTGAACAATTCCATAAGCTTTATTGCCGATGCTAAAACAGCTATTTACAGTTGTTATGAATATCGCAATGACACCTGATAATTCAGTCAAGCACAGTTATTTCCATTGATCGGTTTCTGGAAACCAACATGCAAAATTATCATCCGCCGGAATACAAAAAACTACAGTTTAACTGCATTCATTGCGGCGCCTATGCCAAGCAGTCTTGGCAGAATTTTTACTGCTGGAATAAATTGCACGCCGGATATTCCATTCATAAACCCCTGGAATCCTGCGTCTGCGAACAGTGCAAAAAATGGTCGTATTGGTACGAAGGACACATGATTATTCCTTCTGTGGCATTTGTTCCGCCTGCTCATATGGATATGCCGCTAGAGTGTATTGCGGACTATAACGAGGCAAGAGGCGTTGTTGATATTTCTGCTAGGGCCGCATCGGCTTTGCTGAGACTTTCTCTCCAGAAATTGATGATTGTGCTTGGGGAGGCAGGCAGAAATATCAATGAAGATATAGAAAATCTTGTTCAGAAAGGGCTGCCTATTGAGGTGCGGCAAGTTCTCAATTCTTGCCATATTACAGACGGTAACGGAATTGAGAGCAACGATACGCAGGAAGGTGCTTATAACTTGTTCAGAATCATTAACTTCATTATTGAAGACAGAATATCGAAGCCGAGGAATATTCAATCTCTGTTTGCCAAGCTTCCTGAGCATGTAAAAAAGACGGCCTATAAACGGGATCGGTTTGATACTTAACGGTTCAGTCGTGATGTTGCGGTAAGACTGGTTGGGTTTAGCCGCAAGATGTGATTTCCGAAGGAGGTCATTATCATTAACGATGTCATTGTTGTCTGGTTGCAGTTGTCAGCCTGCCTGTTACTGGTGGGTTATGCCGGAGTCAAATTGACCGTTTATGGCGACGCTATTGCCGATAAAACAGGCTTGGGCGGCAATTGGATTGGCTTTTTATTGATAGGCACCGTCACGTCCATGCCTGATCTGGCTAACGGAATCAGCGCGGTAACCTTGGCTAATGCGCCCGGTCTTGCGGTTGGGGCGATTTTCGGCGCCTGCATTTTTAACCTGGCTATCATCGTGATTCTGGATTTGTTGTATCGCCAAGGCTCGGTTTTTTCTTCAGCCAGCCAAGGACACATTCTTTCGGCGGCGTTCGGGATTGTGATGATCGGTTTTAGCGGGCTGAGCATGAATCTGGCGTTGAACAGGGAAGAACCGGCGCTGGGTCATATTGGGGTTTTTAGCCCATTGATATTAGTGCTGTACTTGGTTTCGGTTTATACGGTTTTTAATTATGAGAGCCGCCAAGTCAAAGAATACACCGAACAAGAGCCCGACGCTTATCCGGGGCTGTCGCTGGGTGTCGTTATTACTCGATACATTGGCGCCGCTTTAGTCGTCATCATCACCGGGATATTTTTGCCGCTGATCGCCAAGGAAGTTGCTTTGCTGATGCACTGGCGAGAAAGCTTTGTCGGCACGCTGCTGGTTGCTTTTATCACCACGCTTCCGGAAATAATCGTTGCCATAACGGCGGTCAGGATTCATGCCCTGGATATGGCAATCGGCAATATTTTCGGCAGTAATCTGTTCAATATGGCGATTCTTGCCATAGAAGACATCGTCTACAAGCCGGGGCCGCTGTTCTCGAAGATAGCGCCGGTTCATGCCGTTTCGGTGATGACATCGTTAATCATGACCGGTTTCGCGATTACCGGTCTTTTTTTTCGCCCTGAAAAACGGATATTGAAAATGGTCGGTTGGATCAGCTGGATGCTGCTATCGCTGCTTTTGATCAATTCGTATTTCCTGTTTATCAATGGCCAGACGGCCTGATTAAATTGATCAAGTTTATTATTGAAGGCCAACAATGATGAACTCCGCTACCCAAAACAACAAACCGCAAAATTATCTACAGATCGTTCATGACCGGGTTGCCGGACGAATCCGCGTCAAAGTACCCGGTTTGTATCGGAATGAGCGTCTGTGCGCGAATCTGGAATCGAGATTAGCCGGCCGGGACGGAATCAGGCTTGCGCACGCCAATACTTTAACCAGCAATTTGCTGATTGAATATGCGACGCCTCAGGATACCGGCGAAATGCCGCAGAATATCGTCCGGCTGCTCGAACAGGAATTAGGCTATTCCTTGGTTCGGGATATTGAAAGCATCGATCGTCCGACGAGAAAGCGAGTGCCGCGAAAACGGCGAAGACCCGAAGCCGTGCAATATCAAGACCAGCCGCTACAGTTATGGCATACGCTGTCGGGAACCCGTGTCGTCGATTTCCTGCAAGGCAGCGAGCAAGGCCTGGCTCAAGAAGTTGCTACGCAAAGGCTCGCGCAGTACGGCGCTAACGTATTGTCCGAGCAAGCCCCACGTTCCTCCTGGCAAATGTTCCTGGGGCAATTCATGTCGGCACCGGTGGCGATGCTGGGCGTATCCGCTGCGGTTTCACTGGCTACAGGCGGCGTTGCGGATACGGTCGTTATCGTGTCTGTGGTGATGGTCAATTCGGTTATCGGTTACGTGACCGAAAAAACCGCGGAAAAAACCATTAATGCGCTCGGACAGTTGACTCCGGGAACCGCAATCGCAGTCAGGGATGGAAAGACGCAGGAAATTCCGATGCCGGAAGTCGCGCTCGGCGATCTTCTAATGTTGTCTCCAGGCTCATATATCCCGGCCGATGCCCGCTTATTAACCAGCCACCGCTTAACCGTAGATGAATCGCCTCTGACCGGCGAGAGCTTTCCGATCGGCAAGAATCATGAATACTTGGGGGAAGAAGAAACCGCTTTAGGCGATCGGCAAAACATGATTTACATGGGGACGACGGTGACCGGAGGGAACGGCCGGGCGATAGTCGTTGCCACCGGCCGGCATACCGAGATCGGCAAGATTCAGGAATTGGTGGGGATAGCGAAAGCGCCGGAAACGCCGATGCAAAAGCAAATCGATGATATGGGCAGGCAGCTGGCTTTGCTCAGTTCGGGGATTTGCGTTTTGGTGTTCGCTATCGGCCTTTTGCGCGGCCGCCCGTTGCCGCAAATGTTGATGTCGGCTATTTCGCTGGCGGTTGCTGCGGTTCCCGAAGGACTGCCGGCCGTGGCGACTACCACGCTTGCCCTCGGAATCAGGGAGATGAAGCGGCAGAAAGTGCTGATCCGACAGCTGCCTGCGGTTGAAAACCTGGGCTCTGTGCAGGTTATCTGTCTTGATAAAACCGGAACGCTGACTTTAAACCAGATGAGCGTGGTGAGTCTGCAAACCTTGCATGCCGGTATTAAAGTCAAGCCGCAGGGTTTTTATCACGGCAACGCTAAAGTCGATCTTTACCGGACTGATCAAACATTGCGCCGGATGATGGAAGTGTTGGTGCTTTGTAATGAAGCAACGCTGGCCGGGAAAGAAACCGGCTCACCTACCGAAAAAGCATTGCTCCAGGTAGCGATTGATGCCGGCGAAGATGTTCGGATTCTAAGAGAGAGCCGTTCTATGGTCAAAGTGGATTATCGTTCTGAAGACCGTCCTTATATGGTCAGCGTTCATGCTCTGGCGGACGGACAATTCTTTTCCGCCGTTAAGGGCAGTCCTGCCGAAGTGCTCGAACTTTGCCAAAAATGCAGCATTGATGGGCAATTGGAAGTTTTATCCGAGGATCAACGTAAAACGATTCTAACCGGGAACGAAAGACTGGGCGCCGATGCATTGCGTGTGCTGGGCGTAGCGTACTGCATGACCGGGGATGCCGCCGCTTACGATCAGCGAGAACTGATCTGGTTGGGACTGGTCGGCATGGAAGATGTGATCCGTCCTGGAATGGAAGAGCTGATCGATCAGTTTCATGCTGCCGGCATCGAAACGATCATGATTACCGGAGATCAAAGTTCGACCGCTTATTCGGTAGGAAAACGTCTGGGTTTAAGCGGCGCTCAGGGTAAATCGCTGGAAATTATCGACTCAGGCCATCTGGAAAAATTGGACCCTTCGGTGCTGGCCGGCTTAGTGGGGCAGGCGGCGATTTTTTCCCGCGTCAGTCCGGCGCACAAGTTGCGGATTGTCGAAGCATTGCAGCGAAGCGGCAAAGTTGTCGCGATGACCGGCGACGGCATTAACGACGGTCCGGCGCTCAAAGCCGCCAATATCGGCGTCACGCTGGGAGAAAAAGGCACCGATGTGGCGCGCTCGGTAGCCGATGTGATTCTGGCGGATGACGATTTGAAAACCATGGTGACGGCGATACGCGAGGGCAGGGCGATCTATGACAACATAAGTAAAAGCCTGCATTTTCTGCTGTCGACCAATCTCAGCGAGATCGAGGTGATGTTGGTCAGCGCGGTGTTGGGCGGAGCCGAAATTCTCAATCCGATGCAACTATTGTGGATCAATCTAATCTCCGACATTTTTCCGGCCTTGGCGTTGGCGCTTGACCCGCCTGAAGTCGACGTGTTGAAGCGGCCTCCGCGCGACCCGAACGCCGCGATTGTGAGCCGAAGCGATTATTCCAAACTGATCCGGGAATCAGGCATCATCACGGCCGGAACTTTAGGCGTTTATGGCTATAGCCGCCTGCGCTACGGTCCCGGCCAAAATGCCGGCACCCATGCTTTTATGTCGCTGACATTTGCACAACTGCTCCATGCTTATCGGTGCCGGTCCGAGCATAGCTCTATTTTCGATTCGAAGAACCGCCCTGCTAACCGTTATCTCGATAGTGCGGTCGGCTTGTCGGCATTGATGCAAATGTTGGCAGCGGTTTGGCCGCCTTTGCGCAGGCTGTTAAGGTTGGGGCCGATAACGGCTGTCGATATGATTGCGATCCTGGCCGGCGCCGGATTGCCGCTGCTGGCTAATGAGGCGATAAAAGGGACCAATAAAAATATAGAAGCCTAATCCAGTTAAGCGACATCAATAATGGCAGACGCGAAGATCTTAAAGATGGAACACGGATGCGACGGATTGACACGGATTTTTACTGGGCTAACTTTTTAAGAAATCTGGTTAAAGTTTTCCGGTATTTTGGAGAGCAAGCTCTGCTTGCAAAGCAGGCAGAGCCTGCACTCCGGTTTTGAACACGAGTTGGAAACTGATATTCAGGCACTTACCCGTGCCAATCCGTGTTCTCTTTTTTAGTAGTCTAGCAATGTCTCTTAATGAATGACGGCATCTATAGCTTTACTCGGGGGAATGAAAAATGATCACTGACTTCGTTTTTACCTCTCAATCCGTTACCGAAGGCCATCCCGACCGCCTTTGCGATACCATCAGCGATGCGATTGTCGACGCTTTTCTCCGGCAGGATTCGACTTCTGCGATTACTGCGGAGTGTGCGCTATCAAAGAACGTGCTGTTTCTTGCGGCGCGGTTTGCCAGCGAGGCGATTGTCGATATGCCTGAGCTGGCGCGCACTGTGATCAAAGGAGTCGGTTATCGGTCGGAGGACTTTAATGCCGCTGAATGTACCGTTGTGACCAGTCATATAGAGCAAGCGAAAGGTCCCAAGGAAATCAGTTTTTCAGACATTGAGAATGATCGAATAGACCGGATCAGTGTTTCCCATCAAACGACGGTGTTCGGTTATGCTTGTCGGCATACTCCGGAATTAATGCCGCTTCCAATCAGTTTGGCGAACCGATTGGCTAGGCAATTAGCCCAAACCAGGCATAACGCCGATATCGTTTACTTATCACCGGACTGTACCTCTCAAGTCGGCGTTGAATTTGTGAATGACGCGCCGAGCCGGATTGACAGCATTACTCTCGTTATCGGTTGCGAAGATCTTCTTTCGCCGCCGGATTTTGCGCAGATCGAAGAAGACCTACGGCATCATGTGATCAACCCGGTGTTTAAAAACGCGCCGATCAAGCCGGGTAATTTGACCCGCATTACCATTAATCCGAATGGGCCTTATCGGCGTAGCGGACCCGCCACGCATTCGGGCATGACCGGCCGAAAAACCGACAGCGACACCTACGGAAGTTTTGCCCGGCATTGCGGAGCTGCCTTGAGCGGCAAGGGACCGTCGCGTATCGATAGAGCAGGGGCTTATGCGGCCCGCTACGCCGCTAAAAACATCGTGGCGGCGGGTTTGGCGGAACAATGCGAAGTCCAGCTGAGTTATAGCATTGGTTTTGCGGGGCCGGTCAGTGTTTATTTGACGACAAAAGGAACAGGGATTATCGAGGATATAGAGATTCGAAAACGTTTGCTCCGGCATTTCGATTTTCGTTTGGGAGCTATTATCAGGGATTTGCAATTACAGGAACTTACGGAAAAACACAGTGGTGTTTTTTATCAAAAATTGCCGGCCAACGGCCACTTTGGCGCTGATGGATTGCCTTGGGAAAAGACTGATAAGGCCGAATTGCTTGCTGAATAATGATACTACATAGACTGTTAGAGTAATAGGGAACACCAATGCCACGGATTGGACAGGTTTAAACGGTTTTTTATCTGTGTTGATCAGACGAATCCGTGTTTTATTAACACTTGTCCAATTCAACCGTGTTCTTCTCTTAATAATTCAATGGCATACCAAAACAGGCTGATTGCAGGTGTCATGATGTTTCCTTTGGTTATCTGGTGCGCGGCCAGTCCGGTTAACGTCAATACAAAGAATGAGCGACTGTCAATCAGGCCTTGGCTGAGCTCAATCAGCGACTTGTCAAAGCGGTTCAGGCTTGTCGATGTCAGTGTGGCTATAGGTTGATGGGGAATCGAAAAAGTCTCTTCCGGTGGTGGTTCGGTAATCCTAAACAGTCCGTTTGCTTGAGCGAATTCGGAAATATTCCCGAATTGAGACTCCGCCTCGTCATGGAGAATCAAGACAGTTCCTGAGGTAGTGTTAAATTGTAGTTGTATGATGCCGGGGAATTTGGCGAATAATTTTGCAATACGAGCAAAATAACCTGCATCGCCTTTTTTTTGCGGAATCTTTAGCCTTACGCGTCCAGGCAATTGATGCTTAACGTATGCGGATGGATGTTCACTCATACATCCTCTCTATGCGCTGATGGCTCATGGTGTGCGGCAGCTTCTTCGGCCAGTTCAATCTCGCTTTCTCTTATCAGTTCGTCCCTGGCCTCGGCAAAAATATCTTCAAGTTGTTCGTTGGTTTCAGCTATTAATTCTTGCGCTCGTCCTGTAAGCACTATGCCCGATTTAATGACGGCACGCACAGTAGGCCGGGCGGCTCTGGCAACTGCCGGTAATATTGGAATAAAGGACGCGGCTACGACCGTTGCTCCAATGCCTATGACGATTCCCAAAGGGGTGCCGCTTTTAACGAAATCATCTATTTTAATCATATCTGGTTTCTCCGTAAGTGAGTAGCGGATGATCGTACTATTCAATTATTGCTCGATAATAATGCGTTTATTACTGTCCAAATCGCGTTGCTATCCTGTTTGTTGCATAGGAAAAATTTTCTTCTTAGGCCAGTTTTTATTTAACTTCACGTTCTTATATATAGTTGTTTCTGTCAATAAGTAGTTGCACTTGGGGGCATTGCCTACATGTCTATTTCGGGTGCTATCGGTAACTGCTCCTGTATTGCTCTACCTCTACCAGCTAATAAGGTCGTGCTTTCTGCATCATCCATATGGATATGTGAATATAAGGAGGCAACTTTGAGTGAGCGAGAATATCTGTACAAAAAACGGTTTAATGCCGGAAAACAATAGACGGATTAAACACTAGCTCTGCTGGAAAACTGACTCATAATGACTTCTGTTGAGCTTAAGTAGCTGTTTAACAAGGATTAAATGCTATGTTAATTTTTTTTGCCGTTCTGAGGAATAGGGCATTGAAAATGCTTGCACCTCAGTTTTATTTCAATAACCGGAAATTTCTGGAGTGTTAGTTATGAAAGCTGTCACCAACAAAAAAGTTGAAGAAGCAACGGTTGAAAATGCAACAGAAGCCGTTAAGAAACCTAATATCGCATTAGTGGGCGTCAAAAAAGGAGCTATGGCCGCCAAAGAAGCTGCTACTAAAATTGCTACCGCCCCGTCGAGAGCGTTTGATAGTGCCTTATATGGCGCCTGCTACGGAATGTCCTATGGCGCTGTATTTACTTCTTTAGCGATCGTAAAAATGTTGCCTGTTAATGGTGTCGTGAAGAAAGGTTTTCATGATGGTGCTAAAGTCGCACGGAAAGACTTTAAAACTCATCAGGAAAAGCACCCGGCACACGAGGAAGCTGAGGCCAGCTGAAAAACTTTTCCTTGAGTGTTAGTAGGAGGCGGTGGAGTTAGCAGCTTTCCCCGCCTCGTTCTGAACTTTCAGACAGGATAATAGGCGATTTTTCTCGTTTCCACTCGTTGGAGTATACCCTCTGGGGCATAAATGGATGCAGCCAAGGCCTGTCCTGAGCTATGTCAAAGAGCGCACTGCGCCGCGAGTTGAGCACATTCAGTCTATCTTCGAGCAACTGCTCGAAAGCCCTAAAAAATCGGTCGAAAAACACAATGAATCCGAACCGTAGTTTAGTTCGGCATATTTGAGCAATTCATCCGCATGGTTGTGAGGCGTTTGTTGTAGCAACTGTTCAAACGTCAGCAACGGCATTGGTTTTCCGAACAGGTACCCCTGATAAACCGGGCAGCCGCGTTGTTCCAGAAAAGCGCGTTGCGATTCCGTCTCCACACCTTCGGCAATAACTTCCATGCCCATGTTCTTAGCCATCGCAATGATGGTTTGCACGATGATGCCATCGTCTGGGTCGGTTACCAGATCGCGCACAAAGCTTTGATCGATCTTGAGTTGGTCGATGGGTAATTTTTTCAGGCTGGAGAGCGATGAATAGCCGGTGCCGAAGTCATTCATGGAAAAACGCACGCCGATTTCCCTAGGTGCATGCATCTTGATGATGGTGTCATCAATATCGTCAATTATCAGTGTTTCGGTGAGTTCAAGTTTCAGCCGGTCAGGCTTGATGGCATGGTGATGTAATATCTGTAGAACTTGCTTCACAAAATCGGACTGATGGAATTGGTGCGCGCTCACGTTGACTGCAAGTTGTAAATGCTGAGTATGCATATTGCTTTCCCAGCTTTTGATCTGAGCACACGCTGTCTCCAATACCCATAGCCCAATGGGCACTATTAGGCCGTTTTCCTCGGCCAGCGGGATAAAATCATTGGGGGGCACCAACCCCCGTTGCGGATGTTGCCAGCGGATAAGCACTTCAGCGCCGATGATTTGCCCACTGAGATGGACTTGCGGTTGGTAATAGAGTTCAAACTGGTTTTCTGCCAGCGCCAGACGTAAGTCCATTTCCAGTGAAGCTCGGGTATCGATGCGTTGCTGCATTTGCGGATCAAAGAAACGCAGGGTATTGCGGCCCGATGCTTTGGCTTGATACATCGCAATGTCAGCCTGCTTCAGCAGCTCTTCCACGGACTTTTCGTAACCGTTGAATAAGGTGGCGCCGATGCTGGACGTGCTGTGGTAGTCGAACTCAGAAAGCGGATAAGGGTGATTTAGCGCGGCCAGAATTTTATTGCCAATAATTTCAGTCTGCGCCAAAGCTTTATGCGACTTTTTGCTCAGGTATCCCAGCAAAACCACGAATTCATCACCACCAAGACGGGCAACGGTATCTCCTTCCCGTACGCATGAGGTCAAGCGTTGAGCAACCTGTTGCAGCAGCAAGTCGCCCATATCATGGCCCAGTGTGTCGTTTAATGTCTTGAAATTATCCATGTCAATAAACATCAGCGCACCATGTCGGCTTTTACGATGGCTTAAAGCCAATGCCGGTCTTAACCGGTCCATAAGCAGAACCCTGTTCGGCAGGCCTGTAAGCGGATCGAAGAAGGCTAGACGCTCAATTTTTTCCACTGACGCCTTATTCAAAGTGATGTCGGTTATTGTGGCAACGTAGTTAGTGACAATGCCGTCTTGGTTCTTTACCGTGGCAATCGTGAGATGTTCAGGATAGATTTCGCCATGCTTTCGCCGGTTCCAGACTTCACCTTCCCATGTCCCTGTGTTATTGACGCATGTCCACATGGCCGCATAAAAGTCTTTATCGTGCAAGCCCGATTGGAGTATACGCGGATTTTTGCCGATGACTTCTTCCGCTTGGTAACCGGTGATGTCGGTGAAGGCTTGATTCACGCGGAGAATGGTTTCGTTGGCGTCGGTGATCAACATGCCTTCATGGGATTCAAAGACGGTTTCGGCAATGTGAATTTCCATTTCCGCCTGTTTACGTTCGGTAATGTCGGTGATAAAACCATGCCAGAGTATTGAACCGTCGTCCAGGCGTTGCGGCAGCGCGTTACCGTGCAGCCAGCATACCGGATCACCGCTAAACTTTAACCGATACTGTTGAACCCAGGGTGTTAAGTTTTGGGCTGAGGTTTTAAGGGAGTCCAGATGATTGCCCAGATCGTCGGGATGCACAACAGCGAACATAGCGGATGCGTCTTCGCGCAGATCTTCCGGGCTAATCCGATAAATAGTTGACAATGATTCATTGGCGTAAGGAAGGTAAAAGTTACCATCGGGACTTAGGTGCAATTGAAAAACAATTCCAGGTACTTGGCTGGCGATTTTTTGCAGGCTCTCCAAGGTTTTTTGTTGAGTTGTTTCTGCTTCTATCTGCTTGGCTAATTGAGTTTTGAGCGGGCGAAAAACTAGAAAATAGATCGCAGGAAAGATTAACACTAAAAGTAGCGTAGCATCGAGCAGCGCTTCATGCCATTGGGAAAGCGGCGGCAGCAGGTCAAGAAACAGCATCACCAGAGTTTCGCCAACAAAAACAGAAACAATCAATGCTAAGAGCAGAAGCTTGATTGGATGGGAATTGCATTTAGTCGGCATGGGTAACCCTCTATATATAATCAAGATCGAATCAGATTGGAAATTAAGAGTCTTGTTTTAATTGGAAAAAAAATGCCCTTCCAATTTTGGAGGGCATTACGAGGTTCCAAGAGGTTAAGTTGGGAATTCGAAAACTAAAGGACGTCTAAAAATCATGAGGGGCTGGCTCTTTAAGTTTAGTCGCAGTTATTATTAAACCGTTACTCAGGTTCGCCATAGTCCTCCCTGTAAAGTTGATGTTCATAACAGTTTGCCACCAATCCTAAACTATTTATCATTTCCCTTTCCCAGCTTCCAGGCCTGCATGATCCATCTGCGATACTTCTTAGCGCGTAGTTAATTAAATCCTGCGCTGCATTAAACTCCTGATAACTATTACTTCTTTTCAGTAGCGTGACCATGTAGTCAAGTTCTCTATAAACTGCGTCGTCTATTTCAATTTTCATGGTGTTCGTCTGTTGGTTGGAGGGGCAATTATCAAGGTTATTCTAGCTTTCAATGACTATGGCTACCTCTTCACTGTCAATAATGCTTTTATTGCTATCGAGAATATAGTTGGCCAGCTTGTTAATTGCAGTCCAGTTAGCCAGGTCTTTGATGAAGTTAAATGCTACGTTAAACAGTTCGTTCAATTTTTCATCTTGCTGTTGTTTGCAGTCGGAAAAATGTTGTAAATATTCATGGGCCTGTGCAATATCCGAACTGCCTCCATAATTTTTCAATGCGTCCAAGTTGATTAATTTATGATTAAACAGCTCGCCATCCGTATCGGCAATATGTTTAGCTTCAGCCAGGGGGCCGATAAGCAGGTTAATAATATTGACTTCGAGGGCTATCATTTGATCTTTTATAAGATGTGCTTTAGCGTCGTTATGATCAGGGTTTTCAAACACTAAAGCATCCATAGACGAGGCTGGCAGTTTAGGTGACCGTCCGCTTTTCACTCTTGCAATATAATCACCATGCATGACTTGATACACCATTGGATTTTCTTCGGAAGCGGCATTTATATCTTTAAATAAAATTTGAAAAAAAACCGGCGGAAGATTTTTAACTTTGTTATTTAAATAAATGGCCGCAGCATGACCTGCTTCATGAAATGCAATGCATTGTTTATGATCGACTAACTTATCCTGACTAGGGCTATTAAATACATTGTTACGTTTCATATCGGCTTCCCCTCAATTAAATGACAAAGATTTTTTCAAAAAGTCCTTTTCCAGATTCTGAGCTGGTTGTTGAATGTAAAATTTCTTTGCTTGAATCTCGCATCCGGTTGTTTGTTCAAGCCTGTTGAAATTCACGGAAATACTATCTGGTTTTTATTACGTGGATATGTCTTATTAATGACCTGAATATTTCTATACATGAGGAAAAAATAAGGGAATTAACGCAGGCTACTGAAATATTTATAAATTGTGAATTTACAGATTGCAGGAAGTGCGGGAAATTGCTCAGTTTGAGTCAGTATAAACACTCAGGTTGAACCGGAGCATGGAGAAATAAAGATGATTGTCTTTGGGCGATTGATGAAGATGCCTCTTTGCAAGGTTAGCCCTGCTTTACGCTTTGGCGCCAGGGAGCCGCTATTTTGTGAAGATTTTTATAGGCTTCCCTGCCTAACAAACGAAAAAAACTACGCGGCTGCTTATGCCTGCGTCGGACTCAGCCATCCCGCAACTATAATTGGGTCAACGTTCTTAAAGTAATATTGAAGTCATCCGCTTTGAGCCCCAGCCTTTCAGCTAATGCCGCTTTGCAGTTTGAATCTAAGTCATTACACCATAGCAAAATCGCGAATCTATTTTTGCCAACTAATATATGGCGCTGGGTTTGGATGAATTCATCATCGAAACCCAGCTCTTTAAACGTAGCAAGAACTTCTTCCGCCAGACAATCCATTTGCCAGTCTGTTTTTCTCTTTATCCATGTTTTCTGTTTATCTTTCATGCTCACCTTACTGTTTTGTTGTGGTGAATAAAAAACATCGTTTTTGGGATTCGTTTTGATTTATTTATCACTATATGGCCAAATCCATCCGCCCTACAGAGATAAATAAGTACTTCATACTGTGCTTGCCCTGACACAAATATGGGGTGTTAAGTAAACCCGCTTTCGTAACAGCGCGGTTTACACGGGAATCATTACTCCTCCGCTTTGTGTTCAATTTTTATAAGCATGTTTTTATCGAATTCCGTGCTATCGAACTTTTCATCTTTATTAAACCAGCAGCAAAGAACTTTTTGCTTTTTCTTGTCTGTTTCCATAACTGTCATCAACGGTCCGCCTGATTTAAGTTTGACAACATCGCCACTATTAAATTCTTCCATCTTTATTCTCCAGTATAAAACCAAGTTGCCGACTTGGTGCGGTTGTTTTGGGTAATTAATTTTAATGCAAATTATTTATCCGCATTTAGCCTGTGTATTGGTCCTAAATAAAGTCCCTATGTATTGATGCAATGCCGATTTTATTGGCTATACCAGGCCTTTATCGGTTTGTCGGGCATATGCTTTTTGAATAGTTCTGCTACGTTCAGCATTGCGTGTTCATGATTTTCATATATCGGCTTTGAAACAGCGCATGGGGCCAACGAATAGTCCGGGTAATAGATTTCACATCGGTATAAGCCGGCGCCGGTGTCAAGAACGGTTTCGATACGAAAATGTGCCATGTCAAATAATCTCTTTTTTGATCCCAGCATCCGGCTGGTGCGGTAATGAGTGTATTTAATTATAAAGTCCGGCGGCGCGCCTACTGACATCAGTGGAGTCCAGTAATGTCGGCGGATATTTTTTTTGTTTATGAATAATAAGGGCCAGTTCGTAAGCGGGAACAGGCTTGCAAAAATAGTAGCCTTGAAATGTTCCGCATCCCAAACGCTGCAACAGTTTCCACTGCTTGGCATTTTCAACGCCTTCGGCGACTACGTTCATGCCCAATCTTTGCCCCAATGCGATGACAGTATCAACGATAAATGCATCGTTAGGTGCATCGATGATTCCATTCACAAAGCATTTATCAATTTTTATTTGATCGAACGGAAGTTGTTTCAGGTAGTTTAGTGAAGAGTAACCGGTACCGAAATCATCCATCGATAGAACGATGCCGAGTGCTTTTAACTCTTGCATTTTTTCAATCGCAAGATCGATGTTTTCCAGCACCATGCTTTCAGTGAGCTCTAACTTTAATAGCAATGGCTGAATAGTGTATTGCGCGATCAGGTTGCGTATGCTGTCGACAAACTTGGTTTGATAGAAGTGTTTGGCGCTGATATTGACGGCAATAGATAATTTTTGGGTCTCGATTCCGTCTTTCCAGGCTTCAAGCTGGGTGCAGGCCGTTTCAAGCACCCAGTGTCCGATGCTTAGGATAAGTCCGGTCTCTTCCGCCAAAGGGATGAATTGCAAGGGAGCAATCATACCTTGTTTAGGGTGCAGCCAACGAATCAGAGCTTCCACGCTGATGATTTGTCCTCGGTCATCAACCAAAGGTTGATAAAAAAGCCTTAATTCGTTGTTGGCAATTGCTCCATGCAATGCGTTTTCCAATTGTGAGCGCTGTTCCAATGCCTGCTGCATGAGCGGATCGAAGAAATAATAAGTATTTTTCCCGCTTTTTTTGGCTTGATACATTGCGGTATCCGCTGAGACCAGCACGGAAGTCGTTGTCGTTCCGGGAGAATTGAACAAGGCAATGCCAATGCTGGCCGAAATATAATGCAATAGACTGCTTAACTGATAAGGTTTACTCAGGGAGTTGATGATTTTTTCTGCAACATTGCCCGCGTAGAGCGTCGCATTAGTTACATTTTCACTGAGCTCTTCCAGCAGCACAACAAATTCATCACCGCCTAGGCGGGATACGGTAGCCGCTTCATTAACGCAATTTTTCAGACGCTTTCCCACCTCTATTAACAGTTCATCGCCAATCCGATGCCCCTGGGTATCATTAAGCATTTTGAAATTGTCGAGATCAAGGAAGAGTAAGGCGCCGTTGTTGCGGTTATGGCTATGGGTTGCAATAGCTTGCTCAAGACGCTCGATTAGCAAAGTCCGGTTAGGCAGGTTGGTCAACGGGTCGTAAAAAGCAAGTTGCTTGATTTTTTCCTCTGCCGTTTTGCGTGCGGTTATGCTGCATACTGCGCCGACGGTGCGAACAGCTCGCAGGTCTTTGCCATCGCTTGCAAAAAAGGTTTGCGACCGCGTTGCCAGCCATTGTACTTCGCCATCGCGGCGCAGAATCCGGTGTTCGATGTCGAGCAGACCGTTTCCGTAGGGTTGTTGAGCATTTTTGATTGCGTCGATAACCCGTTCCCGGTCTTCATGATAAATACTGTCGGCAAATGTCTGTGCGGTCACAATCTCATCGGCATCCCAGCCGAGGTGTTTACGCAGTTCAGGCGAACAATAGATTGAATGGATGCAATGGTTTTGTTCGAAAATACCGGTTCCGGAAACACGGGTTGCTTGATACAGCCTGTCTTCGTTAATGCGAAGAATATCGCTGATCCGCTCTTTGGCTTCAAGATTATGCTTGCGCTCAATCTCCATGCCGATACGCTGGCCGATGAT
>CAZJOY010000026.1:21991-28799 GCA_964547705.1 uncultured Methylobacter sp.
GTGGTTTTGTTGGTGAGAGGGTTTGGTGCGCGGAAAACTCCCTGCCGGTGACGTTGGCGGATGATGGGTAAAACCTCTTGATCCTCATTGGTGAAATCATGCGCTTTATCGTCAAGCAGACAAGTAACGGCCACCACTTCGCCAAAATTATCCAGAGACGGAAAGCCGCAATAAGCAAAAGCGTTGTGATCCTGAAGAAAAATTGCTTCAGGAAAACGCTCCTTTACCCGGTCGTAAATTTGAATATTTTTCTCTTGCTCAACGGTTGCGCAGGGAGTATTTGCCAGCAAACATGAACCGGCATTGATATAAACTTCTCCGTCTTTATATACGGCCAGAAAATTGAGCTGTTCCCCTTGTATTTCGGACAAACAGACAATCTTGACCTCCAGTAATTCACCGATCATTTTGGCCGCATGCTGGAAAATTTCCATAGGATCGCCCGATAACGTCAAGCTGAGTTCAAATAGCTTTTTAAGCCGGGTTATTTGATTTTTTTCATGGGGTTGTTGAGCCATGCGTTAAAGAGTTTCCTGACTTTTGGTTGCTATTCGGCGGTTGATAAAGAAACTGTTCCCTTCGATTTTTTTAGCCTGTTTTTTTGCTTCGGAAGCCAAATCGGCTAAATCGACATGGGATTGGCATTGGCAGGTTAAATTTGGCGCTAACAATCCGACCGACAGGCTTATCATCGGAAAGAAACATTTTTCGCCCGCCCTGTTTTCAGTATGAATGCCGCCTGCGTTGATGTCTTCGTCGGTATAGTAGCGGGGCACGGCTGCTTTAAATGCGGACAAAATGCTTTCACAGCATTCTAGCCAGTCATCGGCTAAGAAAATGACGATGAAGTCATCTCCGCCTATGTGTCCAACCTGGCCGTTCTCGGCAGAAATGTGTTGGGTCAAGATGTCGGCAACCGCCTTGATAATATCGTCCCCCGCACTGTAGCCGTAAACGTCATTAAACGGCTTGAAATGATCAAGATCAAAATAGCCGAAACTGAAAGGTATTTTGCTTGCCAGTAATTGGTTGACCTGATCATTAATCGGAACGCTGCCCGGTAACAGAGTAAGGGGATTGGCGTGTTTGGCATTGTGGATCTGTTGACGAGTAATCTCTTCAAGCAAATCCAGCGTCGTTCCTATGCCTTTATAGCCCCCTTCATGGGTAATAATAAAAGCTTGGTCATTGCGCATTTTCGATGTCAGCCTTTTACTAACCAACTCAATAGGGGTGTTTTGCTCAATCAGCAACGGGGCTTTGCCGAGGAACGACTTTATCGGGTGTTTTCCATACAAGTCCATGCCATAGCGGGTGGAAAATAGCCGGGACAAAAAGAGGTCGCGGAAAATAATGCCGGTAGCCACGTCGTTGTCAACCAAGGGCAAAATGGTTAAGTCAGCATTGTGCTGAAACAGGCTCATAACTTCACTGATAGCGGTTTCCGCTGAAATCGGGGGTATCAATTTAATGATATGGGCGGCTTTTGTACCGCTAAACTTGTCCGTGATATTGCTGACAATGAATAATGATTTGTTGATTTTTTTTAAAGGATCATTCATTGGTTCGGCAAAATAGCCACCCTGTCCCAGGGTAATGCCTAGTTGCGCTACCGTTTTGAATTCATCGGCTGTTTCGATGCCCTCGGCTATAACGCTGCAATTGAAAGAATTCGCTATATTTTGAATGGACTGAACAAAATTAAGATTGATGATGTCGTTATGGATGCCTTGTATAAGATGCCGGTCTATTTTTACATAGTCGGGCCGGAAATCCTGCCATAGCCTTACTCTTGAGTTGCCTTCGCCTAGATAATTAACGGCAATTTTCAACCCCGTATTTCTGCAATGGGCAACTGCGTCGGACATTAATTTAAAGTCATCGCCGGACTGATCTTCGCTTAAGCCAATAACGACAGAGCTGGGATCGACATCGAATTGGTTTAAAAATTTAAGTATTTCTTTTTTTTTAAAGGTTGGTTGCAACAGTGTCGGAAGACTGATATTAAAAAACAGTTTGCCTTTGACATTTAAACCGGCGTAGCGCTTTATGGTTATTTCCCAACTAATGTGCTCGAGTTTTACATTTAAATTTAAGTGCTCCGCGTCAAACGAACCGGAAAGACTAGATAACGGACCATCGGATGGGCTATAGGTTAAGCCTTGGTAGCCCATGATTTTCTTTTTGGAGAACGAAACGACAGGCTGAAAATGGGGTGTTAATTGCGTGCCATTAAGGATTTTTACTAATTCATTTTGCCCGGTTGACATGTAATATTCCGACTGCCGCATTAACATTCAGGTCAGAGTAGAAGATATTTATTGCATGGATGTGACAAATAGCAGATGGTTTGAAATTTTCCGGAGATACTGAATGGGTTTTGGCATCGAGGCGCACTATCTGCTTAGGGAATATAGACTGGTGGCTGAAATTTTACCTAAACCACTTTTGTTGTCATGGGTAGTAGTTGGACACAAAGTAAGAGCCTTGATAATGTTTTATTCCATAGAGATTTTTGGGTACACAGAGATAATCCTCCAATGAGATAATAGCGGCACACAGAGCAAAAGGTATTGCCGATGATACGGCTACGCCAATCTGGATTATTTAACGTAAAAGGACGAGCCGCTGAACTTACCGGATCGGAAAATCCCTTGGCTATGCTTAAATTAGGCGGCGTTTCGGCCCGAATTCAGCGTTAGACACTATGAGCATACAATCCAAGATCGTTACTCCTGCCGTATTGACTGGATGTCCCAGGCATATGGGATGTGAATGCATGATTCGGCATTATCTATATGGACAAATAGATATTTGCTCATCGGCAACCGCTTCTACGTCGCCTACTGTGGGTGCTCTACTACAGGCCATCCATGTTTGACAAAGTAGAACTAAGCACATAACTCATAAAAATTTTTCTCCCTAGTTTGAGGTTTTGCGTATGTGGAAAAAAATTTACTCAATCGTTTTCATACCTCGTCTCGATGATGAGGAACTCATTAAGCGTCTTGAAGCTATCAAATCATCTATGCCCACGCCGGTCTTTTGGTTGTTGGGAAAGACTCAATCGGGAAAAACTTCGATCATCAAGGCCCTGACCGGAGACAGCCGCGCCCAGATAGGGAACGGTATGCAAGCTTGCACCGGAAATTCGTTTATTTATGATTTTCCCGATTCCCAGGATTGCATCATGCACTTTTTGGATACGCGGGGATTGGGCGAAGTGGATTATGAACCGAATGAAGATATTGAAGCTTTCAGCGAACAGGCTCATGTATTGATCGTGGTAATGAAAGCCATGGATCATTCCCAGCAGGCTGTGATGGAGGCGGTCCGATCGATTCATAAAGCTAAACCCGATTGGCCGGTTATTGTTGCGCAAACGGCCTTGCACGAAGGCTATCCCGACCCGGCTTTCGAGCATTTGAACCCTTATCCGTTTGAGAACCAAGATTGGCCTAAAACAATTCCTGATGACCTGCGCCGGTCTTTGCTTGAACAAAGAAATTTATTTAAGGGCATTGATGCTCAATTTGTCCCGGTTGATTTTACGTTGCCGGAGGATGGCTACCAACCGGTTAATTATGGACTGGACGCGTTTTGGCATAGCCTGGAGATAGCATTGCCGCACGGTATCGCTATGATGCTTCATGGCATGAAGGAAATCCGCAATGAGCTGCACGATGTCTATAGCAAAGCGGCACATCCTCATATTATTGCTTATGCGCTGGCGTCAGGCGCGGCCGGAGCCGTTCCGATCCCTTTTGTCGATATACCGGTTGTGACGATGGTTCAAGCCAAAATGTTTCAGACCATTGCGTCAATTTATAATTACAGGCTGGACCGGGAAAATTGGGCTGAAATCAGTAGTTCGCTCGGCATTACGTTATTGACCAATATCGGCCGCCGCGAGTTAATCAAGCTGATTCCGGTCTATGGTTCGGCCGTGTCTTCAGCGCTGACTGCGGCAACCACTTATGCATTAGGTAAGACGCTAACGGTCTACTTTGAAAGCTTGCATAGCGGTAAAACTTTATCCGGTGAAGTATTCCGAGTCGTTTATAAGGAACAGTTTGAATTGGGTCGATTGATGTTGAAGGATTATGTGAATGAAATTCAGCAGAAGGTGCTGAAATGAAAATGAGAACACGCTGGACAATACACTTTTTAATCATAATGGTCCCGTTCAGCATCCCTTTAGCAGCAGGCTTTTATTGGTTATGGCTGCATCAGGTATTGATTTTGTGGTTGGCGGTTTCGGCTGTGTTAGGCGCGCTTTGGTGGCTGATGAACCAACGTTTGAAGCGCTTGGATTTGGAGTTGCTGGATATTTCGCCATCGGTCGAAAATACCGCTCAAAGCAAGCAGGCGTACGAGAAAATTGAGCGGATTTCAGCTGCACACAGAAACAGCGATCCTGATCTGGCTTCTTCGGAATTCTACATGCAAACCCTGCTAGAAGTGATGCGGGCCGTCGCTGAGCAGTATTATCCGAACCGTAAAGATGCTTTGCTGGAAATTAAGCTGCCTTATTTGCTCAAAGTGATTGAGATGTTGGCGCAAGAGTTACGCGTGAGTCTTTCGGAAAACGTGCCGGGCAGTCATATGTTCTCGGTGAGCGATATGGTTCGCAGTCATCGCTTTGCTAATCGCGGGCGTGAGCTCTATCGCCTGTTTCGTATCGTATCGGCCGGATTGGACCCGATCTCTGCGATGGTTCGCGAATTCAGGATATTCGCTACCGATAGCTTGTTATCGCATTCTACCGATGATCTCAAACGCTGGCTTATCGATGCTTACATTAAGAAAATAGGTTATTACGCGATTGAGCTTTACAGCGGCAACATGGTTTTGGATGACAGTTTGTTTGCCAACGCGACGCGATTATCCCAACAAGAATTGGACAAAATTAAGCAGAGGGAAACGGCTGTGTCTGCGGAACCGCTTCGGGTTTTGGTGCTAGGCCAGACCAATGCCGGCAAATCCAGCTTGGTTAATGCTTTGTTTGGCACGCAGAAAGCCGAAACCAATGTGATTCCTACTACGGAGGGGGTTACGTCTTATCTGCTGGAACATCCAGGCTTAGAGTCAGTGATTATATCGGACTGCGAAGGTTATGGTAGCGATGATTACCGAGGTTCGATTGCCAAAATGTCGGAAGAAATCGTCCATAGCGACATTATAATTTTGGTAATTTCCGCAACCAATGTTGCGCGTGATCCCGATAAAAAGATGCTGCAAGCCATTCAGGATTGTTTTGCCGCTAGAGGTAGGAGCAGTTTACCGCCCGTGGTTGTTGCATTAACCCATGTCGATCTGTTGCGGCCGGTCAGGGAGTGGACGCCCCCTTATGATGTTATTAAACCTGACTCGGCAAAAGCTCAGGCAATCAGGCTGATGATGGACGTGGTAACGGCAGAACTGGGCTTAAATATCGAACAGATCGCACCGGTTAATTTAAAACCGGGCTTTGAATATAATGTTGAAGAAGGGCTGGTTCCGGCCATTTTTCAGCAACTCAATCAGGGCAAGCAGGTGCGTTATCTTCGTTGTCTTAAGGCCTATCATAAAGAAGATTATTGGCGCAGGCTTTGGAGACAATCTAAAAGGGCAGGGCAGTTTATTGCGAAGCAAGGCTTCAGCGCTTTTATGAAATCGTCAGTTTAAAGTAACGGTTTTGGAAAAAACGCCCTGCCGATCCAACTATGAAGGGCTTTACAAGATGCCTATTAGGTTAAATTGAGAAATTCGCAGGCGATGAAACAATTACCGTGAGTCTAAAAGAGCTGTTAAAAAGATGATTAGCAAAATTGTCTTTAGTTTTTAAGTAGTGCGGCAACTGCTTCATAACTAATAATAGTTTTAGGCTCACAATGGATTCCAGGGAGTTGCCTGCCTTATCAACCTAATTATGCGAGTTAAAGTTGACTTTCAAGACGGTATCTACGTCGAGTTACGGTTTTGCTGATCAAGTCAATTTTGATCCAGCCAATCTTTCAATTGCAACACCACCCACGCCCCATCATCCAGCGTCAGGTCATGGCCTGCCCAGAGATGTTTTCGAAGTTCCAGATCCCATTTTTTGTGTATCGCCTCAGAGCAGGCGGGCGATACGAGGTTATCTCCTAAGCCATTCAACAATAAAACCGGTTGCTCCGGTTTTATGTTGCCGGGCCGGTAAGTTGCCGCTGCTATAATCTGGCGGAAGCTGTTTTTAAGACTTATCGGGCGTTTATTTTGTATCTCCTCCCAGGCTCGAATGGTCTGTTTGCGTTGCTTTCGGCGATTGCTGGTCAATTGCAGAATTCCCGATTCCCGCTCATGCACGTCGCGCATCGTCGCCAATGCGATAAAATCTATATAACTTTGCCAGCGTAGCCGCCGGTAAAACGGGCTGACATCGGCAAAGCTGGTGTTCATCAGCACAGCGCCGCAAATGTCTTCGGGATAACTGCGCATCCATTCCCAGGCAACCATCGCACCCAGCGAAAGCGCCAAGACGGTTACCGGTTGTTGTAAGGCGGCTTGGTCCATTGCGCAGCTGCGTACACTGTCGGTTATCGCCTGGATCGATCTTGGACTGGTTTCCCGGTGAAAGCAGCCGGTGCCGGGCAAATCCAGCAGCGTTATTTGCGCATCAGGGAATGCCGATTGCAACAGCGGTACGAAAGCGCCCCAGTGCCCCGATTCACGCGCCAAGCCCCGAAGTAGAATCCAGTTTTTTCCTAGTGTTTTATTCATACCAAAGACCTAAGGCTTTTTTTTCATAGGCAGCCCTTTGCTTAGGATTAAGCTGTGTCCATTTTTC
>CAZJOY010000027.1:0-28174 GCA_964547705.1 uncultured Methylobacter sp.
CAGTTTGATGGCCTGCGCCTTTAAGGCTTCATCGACTTGTTCTTTGAAACGGTTGAAATCATTGGACTCGGCTTCGCCTATCGCAGCCATTAGCGTCTCGGCAGTCCGCACCAGTTCCAGTTGTTTTTTCCAGGCGCTTGGGCTGAGCAGCTTTTGGCGGTTTTTGCTATTCAGGTTCAGCTCATTCTCTTCGCACCAGGCGAGGATCGCTTTTTCCTTCTCGTCCAACATGCCGGGCTGATAAACGGCCTCGCCCCATTGGCTGTAAATCCATTGCATCGGCTCGCGTAGGGATTTGTCGAAACGCAGGGTTTCGATGCGCTCGCTGCTGAACTGGGCTTTGCGGCGGTCGGGCCGCTCGATGTTGACTTTGTAGTAGCCGAAATCGCTGTTGTCGAACACTTGCGCGGCAATGCCGGCATCGTCGGCTTGGCGTTCCTTGGTTGCCAATGCCAAATAGGTATCTACAATTTCCCTGATATGCTCGTGGGCGAATTCGCAGTTTTTGTTGCCGAGATTTTTGCGCAGCTTGCGGTACAGCCGGCTGGCGTCGATCAATTGCACTTTGCCTTTGCGGTGCTCAGCCTTATGGTTGGACAACAGCCAGATATAGGTGGTGATGCCGGTGTTGTAAAACAGGTTGTTCGGCAGTTGGATGATCGCTTCGAGCAAATCGTTTTCGATAATATGGCGGCGAATATTGCTTTCGCCGCTGCCGGCGTCGCCGGTGAACAGGCTGGAACCATTATGCACCGACGCGATGCGGGAACCGTGCGGGCTTTGCTCGAGGCTTTTCATTTTACTGACCATTTCCATCAGGAACAGCAGCTGGCCGTCGCTGGAACGCGGTGTCGCATCGACGGTTTCATTGTTGCCCCAATAGTTTTTCAACGTTACCCGGAAGCGTGGGTCGATCACGTCGGCGCCGTCCTTGATAAATTTCTGTTCGCTAGCCCAGCTTTTGCCGTAAGGCGGATTGGAAAGCATGAAATCGAAACGGTTGCCGGCAAATTCGTCGACAGACAACGTGGAACCGACGCGGATGTTGGCCGGATTGTTGCCTTTGATCATCATGTCGGATTTGCAGATCGCATAAGTCTCGTCGTTGATTTCCTTGCCGTACAAGTACACGTCGCCGGTAGCGCGGATAGCGCCTTCTTCATCCTTGATGAAGTTTTGCGATTCGGTCAACATGCCGCCGGAACCGCATGCCGGATCGTAAATGGTCATGACCGGCGGCAACTTATCTTTAACCGGATCGAAGACAAGGTGGGTCATCAGTTCGATGACTTCCCGTGGCGTAAAATGCTCGCCGGCCTCTTCGTTGTTTTCCTCATTGAATTTGCGGATCAGCTCTTCAAATACGTAGCCCATGCCCAGATTGGTCAGCGCGGGCAAGCGGTTGCCGTCCGGATCTTCCACTTCGTGCGGGGTGAGGTTGATGTACGGCGAAGTAAATTTTTCCAGTACGTCCAGCAATACATCCTTGCCAGCCATGTGCCGCACTTGTGCTTTGAGGTTGAATTTGTCGATGATCTCTTTGACGTTAGCGCTGTAGCCATTCAGATATTCTTCGACATTGGCCAACAGGATTTGCTGGTTGTTGGTCGCGGTTTTGTTCAACTGATTGAGCGTCCATTTGCTGGTGTTGTAAAACACATAACCGGAGGCGTCTTTCAGGCCGTTATCGTCGAGCTCGGTCAACCCCATGTCTTTTTTCTGGAACGCGAGCTCTTCCAATACTTTGTCTTTGCTGGGTTCCAGTAAAGTATCCAGGCGTCGCAATACCACCATCGGCAGGATCACGTCGCGGTATTTGCCGCGAACATAGACGTCGCGCAGGCAGTCGTCGGCGATAGACCAGATGAAAGAGACCAGTTTATTGTGGGCAGCGTGATTCATTTTTTATTTTATTATTCAAAGCCTTATTAGCAACAACTACACAGTTTGTTGCAGGGCGAACTTGCTAATTGTGATTGGATTGCGAACAGTTTGAGAGATTTTTAAGTAATTAAATCGGGCATCAGAATTAGTGAGAGATGGTCTATTGATTTTCAAGTAATGTTCTATTTTTTGGTAACACACGCTAGGTTGGATTATCGCGCTGAGTCTTGTGTTCAAAAATACGATATGGGCGGCCTTCCGCTGGCAGATATCTAACAGTTCCAAGGTCTATACTCGCTCCCCGCCCGGTACAGCACCCTCTTTTAACCATTTTTGGATTTTTTATTTTCGAACTCGAATAATTCTTCTCGCCATAAAAAAAGCCGACCGGCCATTGCTCTCAAAAAGAGCCTAGACCAGCCAGCCTCGGTGTACGACTTTATTACTCAGTATGATACTTTAATACTTAGTATGAGACTTTATTACTCACCCACACTTGCTGTAGGAGAGTAATAAAGTTCTATACTAAAATGTCTTATAAGCCACATTCTATCGTCACAAAAACCAACCTTCCACAAATAAAGTCCTATACTAAACAAACTTATCTCCCATCTACTACAAAAAACTGAGTAATAAAGTTCTATACTGAGCCATACGAACCGGTAGTAAACCATAATTGCTTCATATAATTTCAATCGCAAATCTACCAGCTCTCTCGATTTGAAAACCACCATCTATTTAATGCAAACCCAGCCATATTTGAATGTCCAAGTTGTGCCAAATTCTTCTGCCGTTTGCAACTGAAAAATTTAATGACTGATTAAGCTCCAATAGCGGGACGTTTGTAACGTCCGTCACTAGCGCCGAGCGATTAGCAATTACACAGCATTATTAAGAGGGGTAAATTCGTGAGAGCACTTCAGAGTCTGCCCCAGAAGTCCCCTGCACGAAAAAAGCTTGACCACTACGCAGCAAACATAACGCTGTTTAGCTATATTTGTACAGCATCCAGCAAATTAAAACCAATAATCTGGATTCCAATAAACGCCATATTTTTTTTCGCTTTCCTCTGGATTGGCTAAACCTCCATGACTATGAGGACCGTTAAAGTCGAGGCCGAAGCGTTTAAAGCGCATATAACCTTTATTGAGTAAATCCTTATCTAAGGTATACCGCAAAGAGGATATATTTGCCCAACGTCCCAAAGTGCGATCTGCTATATCGGCAGGCTGAGTAAAGTTGGTGTCAATCCATTCCAATAAGCTTCCCGATGGCGCTGCTCCGAAGCCGTTTTCCTCTGTTGCTTCGGCATAAGGATGAAGGGAGATATTAAAAAAGCAGAAAGGTTTTTTGATCGCATCGGCCGCATCGCCCAGTATTCCAACTTTATCTCTAGTGCAATTATTAGCAGGCAATGTAGTTTGATTGTCCTTTTGTTGTTCAACGCGCGCCTTCAATACCCGCTGCACGTTCTTGGAAAATTCTTTTATGCTGACTGCTGCGCCCATAAACACAACATTCCGGTAAGGAAGCTCAGTAAATGCATTCACTACTTCGCTGGCCACTATGGCACCCATACTGTGGCCGATAAGGGTGATTTCCCGATCCTTCAAATTGTCATTGATGGCTTTAAATAATTTATATGCTGGCCCAAATCCGCAATTTCCTTTACTCCAAACTTCTTCCTTGCATGGTTGCCGCATAGTAAAACGGGTGCGGCTGATCATACTGTTCCAATCCCTTTCTCCGAGAGGATCAATCACTGGTATTGAGATTAGTTTCAGAGGGCTCAGAAGTATATTCTTTAAGCGCCAAAAATCCCCGGCCTCTTTTGCCGACGTTTTCACGCAACTAAAGCCTTTAGGTGTATCAGCCTCTTCACAAGGATCATTAGTCGGATTTCTTTCATCATCGTTCTGATTTCTTTGACCATTGGTAGGATTTATTTCGGCAAATGCCGGTTTGTTCGGATTTGGCCCACAATAAAAAGGAATAAGGTCCCGCCAAGCCTCGTTAAAACAACTCGATCCCAACAAAAGGTTAGTTTGTTTACCATAGCTCATCAAGGAACGGGCACCTACTTCAGTAAGGTCTGTGGCAAATCTAAAGGGAGCATTCAAAAAATATCCCGTATGATCCCAACTGCCTTGGTAATAATGGGCAATGGAATCCCCATAGGAATCAAACATTTCGCTCGGCCAAACTATAAAAATCGGATAAGTATCGCGGTCTTCCATCATCTTAGGCAAATCCCGTTCTACACGCCCCAAACTATCCTGGTAACCGTTCATTCCTCCGTGTATGAAGATTAATAACTTTTTTTTGCCGGACTTGCGCACTGCCTCAACGATTTTGTTGAGGTGATCGTCGAGTTTTGTTATTGGTTCCGGCCCGTTACAATCTGGACGAGTAAATTTGACAGGCTTGAACTCTCCCCGACCGTTAACTGCAACTACATGCTGCGTCCAAACATCACAGGAAAGTTCGCGATTCACAGTGGTACTGTTTGGTAAATTAGGCTGGTGCGATAATTCGTATTGCAATGTTTCTTGGTTTAGGCTGGAGCATCCTGAAAGTAGAAATAATAACGCGATGAGGTAGACTAAATTTTTCATGAGATGGCCTGTTTATTTTTTATTATCATACTAACCTTAATTTGGCTAATATAATTAGTTATTTGGTCAGCAAACGAGCAAGTTTTGATGCAAAGCCTAACAAGTTACCAACTGCACCCGAAACACCTTATATCATGTTCAGCAAGAACAGCTTGAAGCTGTTCTTGCTGAAATCTAATGATTTATTATGTTCCCGAGGAAGCACTCGCTTTTTTTAATAATGTGGACGCAACAATCCTTAATTGATTAAGCTTCGTCGTTACCGAATAGTTGATTCCTGTGGTGTTGATATTGAGCTTGTCTTTGAATTCCGCGACTTTAGTATTGTTTGGTACAAGCCCTAATGCTACTGCCTTAGCTAAGATAGCGTCTTTAGCAGCTGTATCAGTCTCGAACGTTTCTACAATTTCGCCAATTAAGTCGCGATTTAAGCTTTCAGCTTCGCTTTTTGCAGCATCGGGTGCCATGTTTTGAAAGGCAACTTGTCGAACAGAAGCTCTTTGGGCAAATTTAGTCGCGGCTTGACCCGTCGCAAAGAACTGCACATGATTTACCTTGGCTTTTTCAAAAATCTCTAACGCACTCGCGTTATCTATCGATGCGTAGAAAGAAGGCAATTTGACATTCCAGCGCTTTGGATCATTACCGCAACCTTGGTCAACAAAAATGTGGGGAGATGCAAATTCTTTGCGGTTAAAACCTAGCTTTAAAGAATCCGGATATGGTCCGGAAGTTCCGCTCCACGCGACTTTAAGCCCATAAGCAGTATCCGTGGCAAAATAAAATGGATGCGGCTCTTTCTCATATGACTCTTTATCTGTTATTAATTTCAAAAACCAACCACGAGTATCCTCTGGTTTATTTTTTAAACAGAGCGATGAATCAACAGAAAGGCTATTATCGTCAGTCGGATCCTGAGCTAAATATACCGCCGCATCTCCCCCTGCGAACTGTCCGATGATTCTGGGTGAAAAAAAGTTGCCCTGCAAATCGAATGAAGCAAGTATAGGCAAAGCGCCTTCTTTTACGCTAGTTCGTTCATCCTGTGTTGAATTTCCATCTGGTTGATTGATAGGCATTGACTCTGCAGGTTGAGTGACAGCTTGCTTTTCAGTACCCGGTATAGCTGTTCCTTGAGATTTTGATCGGCTCTCAGGATTACTATTAGACTTATCGTCCGTTGCAGGCGGTTTAGTTGACTTATTCCCACTATCAATGCCAACTGTTTCCGGAAACGTAGGTAAAATGGCAAGTTCGCGTCTGGCTATAGTAATTTCCGCTGTTGGTGGCTTTGAATCAACATCAATCCCTACATTGGTTTTGGTCATTATCAAAGCTCGATCTCCTGCGCAACCGGATACGGTGGCGCAGAATAAAACAAGCGTTAATTGGGGTGTTAATGTGAATTTCATGATTATCTCCTCCAGAAATTATTTTTTATTATTTTTTTGGAATTCCGCAGTTGGCGGTTGCGAGCCGAATTTAAACATAAAGAAATTTTCGTCTTCCGGGCGCTGGATGGCGATTGCAGTATTTTCGTCGTAGATTGTGATCCTCTCTCTTTGCTCCCAACCGACGCTCGTGCCAACCGCGCCCTCTTCCACGCCGAACGCGATTCCTGCCAAGGTCGCTTTGCGGATGACTGCTTGCTTACCGTCTTCAGGCACCGAAACTTTTGTAGCCAAGTGACCGACTCCCCAGATATGTTCGGCGCCGGTTTCTTTGTCTCGATAATAAATTCCGCAACTTGAAACAGAAAGAATGAGCATTATTGGAAAAATTAATTGTATTGAGTTACCCATTATTGTCCCCTTTCAGATATCCTATTAAATGCTCTTGACCGGTTTTGTATTACCGATTTCGTACACCTGTTCAGTTATTCCGTCTTTACCCAGAGTCAATATCGCAAACCCGTTTTTTGCCCGCGGCTGTGAATAATATAGTGCCTGTAGCGCCATGGTTGAATCTAGCGGCGAATTAGAATACCATTCGACATTTTGCCTGCACTTTTCCATGCCCGGAGGAATTGCAAACGGCATCGCACTGTGGCCGATACAACGTGCTTTTATATGGCCGGAATTTGCATTATTACTATATATCACGCCAAGATGGGTGTGCCCCCAATACCAGTAATCAGGAGTAACAACACTTTCAACATTATTCCAAAAGTATTGGTTTCGCCTCCCACCGTCTGTGCTTAGCCCAGGGTGGTGGGATATCAAAATCACTTTTTTACCACTGGCTTTGATTTGCTGCAGAAATTGGTACTGCGGGTTCTTGGTTTTATCACCAAGCCCTCCGTCCATATAAAGAGGGGAGGGATCGAAATATGCTGAATCAATTCCAGCTATAATCCAGTTGCCAAATTCCAGGGCAAAGTAACTACAACCCTTTTGGCTGCTGAATAATGGATTCGACAGCGCAACGCCAAAGTAGCCATATGCGCCACCATACATTTCATGGTTGGAATTAAGCGTAAAACAGCGGCCGGGTTTAGCGATGCTTGGATATAGATTCAAGATATCTATCAGGCGATGCGTCTCTTCACCAGTAGGCGAACGGTTGGGGCCGGTCCCTGAATAATACGTATCGCCCAAGTGAATAATATAATCCGGCGGCGTGGCCAGTTTGTTGAGAGTATCCATCACCGCACAGGCTGGTCCATCCATGTCCACCAGTCCTTGGAGATTGTATTTGCCAGCCCCCCAGTCGCCGATAATGGCTATTCTTACCTGTTCGTCACTACTCGGTTGCAGTGCAACCGGTTGTTTCCAGTCGTGTGTGACAAAATTCGCAATGCCATAACCATCACCACACCACTTAGGTATGTGGTTCATCAAGTCATTTTTGAGTGTCCATGCCCAGCCGGCATCAAGCTGCTCATATTTACCGGCCCCGTAGATATCGCCCCATTCATTGCATTTCACCTTCGCCTCAGTGGGGAGCGATGCAGCCAAGCTGCTAAAACTACTTGGCGTAAATGGCGAAGGGGCGGCAACGGCAGCCATTGTATCCCAGACCAGTTTTAATTCCGGCAGGGTATCGATTTCCGCTCGCAATTCGGGTGGCGGGTTGTGTAAATAGTACAACAGGAAAGCCAGCTCACCGTGACCTTCCCAGGGGGCCGCGGGTTTTTCGGCCTGTAGAGCCAGAACGTTGGACACGGCGCCAAAATGTTGCCTCTCAAGTTCTTCAAGAATTCCCCCTAGAGTATCCGCCAACTCGTCAATGGAAAAAGCAGCTTCGGAAGGGGCGGTTAAAAGTTGAGGCCTAAAGCCCTCGGATAATAACGGCAGAAGTTTCGCGCTATATTCTTGCTGTGTAGGCATAACATACTCCTTAGTGTGGATAAAACTGGCGGCAGAGCAGATTTTTCGCTCGTGAATTGTGCATAACGTTTGAGTTCACCAGTGGATCAGCAGGGGCTTCAGATGAGATTAATTGTTAGGTTATTCTCCAGGCGCCATCTACGTACCAGGATGAGCCGCTAGCTAATCACTTAATTCAACAGGATGCCAATCCAAAAACTTTTTAATTTTCTCAGCAATCATTAAAGTGTCGCTGATCTCGCATTCCCATAACACAAGAACCCTCCAACCTAACCGGTTAAGAGCTTCCAAATGAGTCTTATCACGCTCTATGTTAGATTCAAGCTTTGGACCCCAGTAATCTTGGTTTGATTTAGGAATATGTGTTGATTTACACGAAGGTTCTGGATGTTGATGCCAGAAGCAACCATGTATAAAAATTACTGCTTTACGCGAAAGGAAAACAATATCCGGTTTCCCAGGCAGGTCTTTCTTGTGAAGACGATAACGGTAACCCATGCTATAAATGAGTCGGCGTACTATTAGTTCAGGGCTGGTATTCTTACTGCGTATACGCCGCATGTTTTCGCTACGGCTCATTTTCATACTCGACCTATCAATTAGGAGGATCAAGCGTTATTTGAGATAAATGGATTTTAATTTAAGATTGAGGCACTGGGCAACCAGCTTGCACCCAACGGTGAAACTCAGGTATATCATAACGTGCCAATTCAAGCAACCCTGCCATTGCAGTAGTCATTTCATTATGAAGGTTCTCATCCTCATCGAGACATTTATCGGCATCACTGCGATTTGCTATTTTTGGAATTATTCTAGGGGCTAATTCGCATTCATCGAGCATATTAACAGAATGATTTGCTAAGCCAATTGGGTCATCTCCAGCAATAAAACTTGGTTCGAATTTTATCGCCAAAGATATTAAATCTTCATGAGTTGCATCATGTTCAACCCGATATCCGATAACGCTTTTCAACTTTACCTTGGTCGGTGGATTTTGACCTAAAGCGCATCCAAGCAACCATTTACATATTCCAGTCAGAAATACATTAATTAAGCCTTCTTCGCTTTCAATTGCTTGTGATAATCCATCGCTATCCACAATTCCAAAATGAGTTGATGATGCTTCCTTGAATGAATCACAGTCCGAAAGACAAAGCCTATATTTGCTAAGCAATTTTTCCAAAGCGTCTTGATTAATATGATTCTCCCCAACGCGCGTTGTAAGAAACAATAGCCATGGCTTATTATTTCGCGCCTGTATCGTTAGGAGTTGATTCATTGCAGTGTAATGAGTTCCTTCTAATTCTCCAGGGGCTTGCTTTGCAAAGCCATCACATAAATCCAAATTAACAATATCGTAAGGGCCAAATTTTAAAGTTTCTTTATGCGCTATTGAACTGGGCTTCCCGACCACCCTGAAATCTTCTTTGATAATATGAGAGGAATGATCAATCCATGGCAGCCTTTTAACTTCATCTTGGGAAATATTCAGCTCAGTCTGGGCTTCACTGTTTGGAGCTGCAGCACTGTTAAATCCTAGGAAGCAAAGTTTTAGTTTATTTGGTTCACAAATAGTGTTGTGGAAGTAGCGCAGATCCAAAAGATCAACACCAGGCAATCCGAGATATTTAAGTGTACTACCCTCTAAATTGCGTTTTGAGATCAATTCTTGAATTTCTTTCCGCCATTGACGATCTCTTACAAACTGCTTTCTTGGCCTATGCCAAGGCAGGAACTCCTTTTTTTGACGCCGTGGCGCTTCATATTCAAAATTACCAACGATATCGTCAGCTAAGCTTTCTTCTAGTTGTGTGGTATTTTGCATCAATCTTCGGCAACATTAAGAATTTTATAGATCGCACTAAGCAATTGTTCCTGCTTTTCTTGCGGTACAGCATCAAGTAACCCAAACGAGGCTAACACTTGAGCAATTGCTTTGAGCTTTTCCTCTAATATTTCCTGGCTGGATTTGGATGGTTTAACTAGCTCTTTCGGCAGGATAGTGGTTCTTGAAAATATATATGCATCCGCAATTTCGGATGTACTTCGCTGTTCAGAATTAGCAAATGTTATTACCGGGGGGCAGGAAGCAGAATCGCCTGTTTCGTTTGTCCAAACTTCGTTAGCGACTTTCTGAATTTCACTGATAACGGTTCCTCTCACCTCCTCCCGAGTCTGAGAGCGCACCTCACTGGCTAATTTCTTCTGAGTTGTCGCCAACTGCCTGAGTGCACTATAGAGCCATTTAGTGATGTATACAGAATGCGGGTGCGCATAATTGAAAGACTCACGGTCGATATTTAGCGCACTATCAAGCCCTTCACTTACAAATATTTCGCAAGTGACCTGGTTAAGCCTCGTCCGCTCCGCAACTTGATACCTCATGAAAGTAGCATCGAAAAGGGTGCCGCTAGACCCATGAATACGGATTAAAGAACCTCGGTGCTCAGTAGGGGCGATCTTTGGATTCCAAAACAAATAAGCCTCAAAGGCAAGAGATCCACCACTAAGCTCTGGTGGAGCCTTTGAAAATTCCTCCCGGCACTTGCCAATAAACACAATTGGTTTTTTAAGTGCATGGTTTGTAACCGGTAAACCTCTATATTTGATTGGCCTCGATAACTTCAAGTCATCAAAGAAAACGTCAAAAGGGCTAACTGAAGCATCTAGCTCAGTTAAGGATAACGCCTGACGGATAGTTTTGTTTACTGAAACTTCCACTCGCGTGGCTGAACCCTTAGGACTATTGGACAACCTAAACACATCTGCATAACCAGAAACATCATGATCAAATAAATTTCCATCAACATAAGGCAGCGGTGTTGCCAATGCGAGTTGCCATACCATCTGCAAGTAATAATCAAACATTCTTTCAAGCTGAGGATTAGGATCCCCTTGCTTTGTTACATCCCATACAACATCTACTAATTTGCTGAAAGCTACTTCAGGGCTATCTGTAGTATCCCATGGGATAGAATCCATCTTCCCAGCCGTTTTCTTTAGTAACTCTCCAGAAGCAGGGTCAACACGGCCAATATGAAAACGGGGCGGATTAATCTTTTGAAGTTCATCACTATTGTTTTCATTTTCCTCAATTTGAGACCATATTTCCCGGCTTCGTAGAGTATCTCTTGCTTGGGGACGTATGCCTGTTAAGTGGATTGTTGTCCCATGCGAGTCTATATCGGCCGCTTTTTCCCGCCAGACATTAACTTTACCCGATTCGAATTTTTTATTTTCCTCAGTTTGTGCACCATCTTCAGAGTATTGTTTGAGCACAATTGTTGCAATAGTGCGGTAATGATCGCCCTTTTCCTTGGTTATGATCTGGAATGTGCGGGTCAGTTGAGAGACTGAAAAAAGGCCAATCCCGATTTTTCCAATAAGTCGGCGGCCGCCAGGACTCCGTAACGAATCACCCTGTTGGGTGACGCCTAAGTTTGCACCAAGTGTGTTCCGCTTGGCACTGCCGCCAATATGATGCAACAGATATGCTAGAGCTTGAGGGCTCATGCCATGGCCATCATCTTCGATAGAAATTTGTTCAAACCGGGGAGCATCTGTTCTGATAACAACGCGTGTAGCATCGGCATCATATGCATTAGATATTAGCTCCCGTAAAGCGGAGCCTGGTTGGCGGTAAATTCCATCAGTTACACGCGCAAGTACACGGTCATCTGTTTTGAGAATAGTAGAAAAAACTTTCTCATCGCTGTCGGCTTCGTTAAGCTTAGAGACAAGATCATCTTCATCCTCAGCTGCGATAGGGGCAATAGAATCAGAATTCATATGCATCACTCATCAAAGAATGTTTTACAGCAGCAGCTACACTGCGTGCAAGCGGCGGGGGCACAGCATTTGAGACTTGCTCAACCTGCTCTGTAAGGTTTCCTTCCAGCACAAAGTCTCTTGGGAATCCTTGCAGGAGTAGCGCTTCGAAAATACTGAGCCGACGTGTAGCGCTTGGGTGAACGTGGATTTCTCTATGACCAAACGCAATTGTTGGACTCGGACGATCCCATCGCAAAAGTTTAAAGCTACGGGTGTTGGGCCAATTTTCCACCGGCATCTGGAACCGGGGTGATTTTGGACGCATTGTCCAGTGGTTAGGATGCACAGGAATATCAGAAGGCCTTAGGTTTTTATCAAAAAACTTAGGCGGTGCCAAGTCACCAATTGCATCTTTTACAGTAAATGGCCCGCAACTTCCATGAGGTAAAACTTTTGTATACTTCTTGTCTTTGCGCATTGCTGCCAGAATTATTCTCTTCCGGCTTTGCGGAACACCAAAATCAGTTGCGCAAAGTTCATGTTCATCCAAATTAAACCCAAGCAAATCTATTGCTTCAACAAGAGCGGAATATGTCGATGAATGTTTCTTATCTTTTATTCCAAGAACATTCTCAAATACTGCAAATTCAACATTAAAACACTCTTGGAGCCGCTTAATAATATCAATGTATAACTGAGGCAGCACATTCCTGGGATCATCTGGTGAAGATTGGCTATTAGCACGGGAAAAACCTTGGCACGGAGGCCCCCCTATTACTCCAATCTTGCTTCCTTCCGGTATACGCCTCAATAACGCTTCTAAAACACCTTGAGATCCCATGCTTACTAAATTCTCACACATGGACTCAGTTTCTGGAAAATTCCTTTTGTGCGACTTGATAGCAGCCGGTGACATATCAATTGCAAGCGGAATCTCAAAACCCTCATATTTAAATCCCCAATCGAGTCCGCCGGCACCACAAAACAAACTCAGAACGACAGGCAACTCAGAGATAGCTTCCCCTAAGGGGGTATGTATCACTCCGCATGATCTCTCAGATTTAAGTTGACTCTTCAATGACTGCATTCTGCCCTTAGTATTTGATATATAAAATATTTTGCCGAACTTACTGCGTTACAAGCAAAAACAAGTTTCCGCCTACTATAGACTAACTGGAAAATAACAAACATCTCCCATAATGCGGGTTTTGGTTATTTTAGCGCAATAATCATTCAAGCACTAACTCTGATAAACTGTTAATCACCTTGCAGAACTTACCAGAGACTCGGGAAAATCAACATTAAAAACTTTCGCTCGCGGCATCCAAACCAAGCATTTTGTTGTGGCTTAATGCTCATTCCAGACAAAAGACGCTACATTGCTACCATCCTGGCGTGGAACCTTACCGCCCAACTCAATACGGAATCTGGATTTAATCGGCCCTTATCCGCCGATTCAGTTTTAGGATGCGGCACACCGACCATCCCATTTTTTCCACACAATTCCTCCAACAAACTATTAGGCCAACGCAACGAGCTTTTAAGAAGCGCATTTTCCAGTTTTATTAGTCGCTTATCCCATTCGTCTTGCGCCTTTAACCTCAACACCTGTGTCGATAATAAACTCACTGCGTCTGAAGTATCAACTTCCAAAATATGGAAGAGAGTATTGTTAAATACTATCTCAACGACAGCCATACATCGTGGACTACCATTGGCCAATAAATGCTTTTTGCAATACGGCAACTTAGGCAATTTCCGCAGTTGTTTTGATCGAATCACACACTCATACTTGGCACATAATTCATCCAACATTTGTTGAAAACATTCGAATTTGTTGGCATACAGGTGTACATCGTCAGTCTCATCTACCACGCAATCCCAATCAGCTCCGGGCAAAGTACCTGTAACAGTCGCCTCATCAACGCTGACTTTATTCGCCGTCATATTTCCAGCCTCTTGGTCGACCTTGCCTGATGCAGCTTGTTGCTTTTTCTGGGCAACTTTACGCACCTCAAACGCATCGGCAAATTCAAAAACAACGGGGGGCGCCGATAAAGACACTGGTTGACGATCTGCATTGGCCTCGGATTCGTCACAAACCGTATGGTCGAGAGGACTTCCAGAAAAGTCTCTTGCTCTGCCACTTCCTTGACCACGAACACTTTCCTTGAAATCCGGATGATAGATTTCCACGAGCCCAGGAATATCTGCCTTAATATTGCGGATGCCCGCGATTTCGTAGATAAACATGCACTTCTCATTCCGGTCGAAATGCCCTCTGACATCGAATCGAACATTAGGTAATTTAGGCGGCTCAAATTGAAAATGCCATGAGCGGTATCCGTTTTTGTCGTATCCGTTCAACTTTTGATTTCGGCCAATACTCTCGAATGACTTTCGGGCCTCTCCATCCATCAGCAACCAGCTTAGAAGTCTCCTGGCGCCAGGATCGTTCAGCAATGTCGTCGGGTAACCGGATGATGGAAGAATATTGATCCGAGCTTCTGCCGGACTAAGCCGTTGAATATCAAATTCCGCATTAAGACAATCCGGTTCCAACGCCGTGCGGGATAAATAGGCATTATGGAAAAATAAGACTCGAGCCAGCTCAAATTGAGGAAGAAAAACCTGTACACCTTGGTCCGTCAGGAAATAAAAACACCACTCTTTTCTCTCCAGCGAACCCACTGCCTTTGCGATCGGGCAATCGGCCAAAGTGCTATGCTGCCAATGTTCGGTGCTCGAAATAGCAAATGAAAGAGGATAGCCTGCCGTTGGCGTTTCAGCCGTCGGATTTAATATACGCCTTCTCGCTAATACAGGGGCGTTGGACAGTGTGAGCGATGCTTTATCTTGCGAGGGAAATAGGCCTAAATTAATTCCCCAACGAGAACCGTTTTGTTTTTTGAACAACGAACCGATGGACATGATTTTAGTGTCATCGACCACCCCGTCAATACGAACGCTTTGCACAATTAATTCTCCAATATATCGTTCAACCAGATTCTGGCCTCATTCGACAACCGCTCTTCGCTTAATCCTGCCCGCCTCAGCAGCTGCCATTTCTGTATGCCCGCCATCCCGAGGGACTGCATTGCCAGATTCAAACGACGAATTTGATAATCCGAAACCGATTCGCAATGCATCTCAAAGAACAACGCCGACAACGGCATCTTATGGATGTTCTTTTCGACTGTGGCGCTCTTGTCGAGCCTCGATAAATACCAACCTCTCGACCGTCTAGGACAATGATGCGAAGACTTGCAGGCATTGCGAATTCTGACTAACTGGCGGCAAACGCTAAAATCCCTCCGCTGCCAATCGACACGGCAATTTACTTTACTCGCCGCCAAACGAAACTGGCGATTCGCGGATAGAAGCCATGCTTTATCATGGCGATACAGCCAGGAATACAGCGCCCCATTTTTCAGGCGGACCCGTTTGATATTTTTGCCCTCAATCAACGCCAACCATTGCGATCTCTTATCAGCTAGCTGACCGGCTATATTGCCGTCAGAAACCGCCGAATCGGCGGCCGGCAAACAGAGGTCGCTAGTCCTTATCGATACGACTTCCGCCAACACATCATCTATCTGCCAGCTGTATGGCAACAGGCTATCCAACACCACAATATGTTCAAGATAACTAAACGACTTTCGATGCTTGCGAAAAATAGCATGCAACCAGGAAGTTTCCGTTTCGGAGATCGTCAATCCGTGCATGTTCAACCAGTTCGCTGGCCAATGAGCCAATACCCGCTCGCGAGCAGCTTCGTGTCTGACAACCCGGCCGTCCAGACAGCCCGCAATATCGGCCAGTTGGCGATAATAACGACTCCATTGCTCAAAACTTGCAGCGCGTTTATTGCAATGATGCAGCAAGCGATCAATCTGCCGCGCGACTTTAAGCGCCGAGGGGACAGCCGGCTTTTGGGACACAAGCGGACAAATAGACGATGAGGCGGGAAAAAATTGGTGACGATGATAATCGTGCCGGTTAATGCTCGTGTCGATCAGCTGGCCGTGTTCCCAACAACAATCCGCACCGACTATTTGCCATTGCCGTAACCAATAATATTCGCCTTTCTCAGCTAACTGCCGTTGTAAACAAGTCGGACAGTAGCGCAAATATCTCGATTGTTTGAGCCTTGATGCAGCCACACCCAATATTAAATGAACAGCACCATGGGACGCAGCCATTTTTTGCAGACATTGTTTTCGGCGCCTTTCTGTAGAGAAAGGCGCATAAATTGGAAACAAGGTATGTTCATACGCCAATTTTTCTACGCTATATCCCAAACTTGGCGAATATAAACTTCGCACTCGATCCAGATGATTCGGCAAATCGACCGTCGCGATCACGAGACGGCTGGCAAAAACTTCGTCCAGCAATTGCTTGGGGCTAGTAATGCCCCGATGAACACCAGCCCGGGCTACTACACTGTAAATCAATTCGTCAGTGTAAGGGACCGGGAAGTTGAGCATAATTAGCTCGCGCTTTTTAACCAAAAAACAGCATCAAAGATCAACCCCGAATCCTTGAATTGCTGGTAAACCGATTGCCCTTTATCGCATTGGGAAAATTTGAACCTAAGATCATCGGAATCCAACGTGTGCCACTCGGACGGTTTAATGACCGTTGGCTTGTTGTTAGTTTTCTTAGGCTCTTGCTCTTTCGAACCATACCATTCCAAAATTATCGGCATAAGCTCCCTGACTGACAATTCCGGATGGAGATCGAACGCTTTTTCAATTAAAGGCTCTATCAAGTCAGAGCGGCAATCCATACCAACTAAAAGGTTGTGCAACCGGCTTGCTTGTTCGTTGCCGGCATAACGCTGTGACTCATGACCGGATTGCGATGAGACAAGCTTGGCGCTCAAAGCAAGTATGCGTTTGTCGATATCGGGAATGGTCAAATCCGAATACTGGGCAATCCTATCCGGATCACCGGATCGCAGCGCCGCAAGCATCGGATGAACAGGCTTAAGTTCATCATCGTACACTTTCTTCATCAATTGCGGCGTTACCCGCTCGGTGCGTGTCACAATGGCACGCATTTGCGCCAGCACAAACAGCTTCACGACGATATCCAATATCCCTTGGGATAAATCGTACCAACATCTTCGCATCTCTTCCGTCAGTATTTCATCGCGCTTTTGCAGCCATTGGTATTGCTATAACTTGTCGGTAAACGCTCCCCATTCAGTGGCCTTGATTTGCTCGGTCTCCATCTTGGGATCGGGTGCCTGCATCGGTTCCCATAACAACGAACCGAAGCCGGCGCCACGCCTGGCGGACCGTAGATCCATCTCGAAAATGGCTCTAGCTTTGGGAGTGCCCACCATGATTACCGGCAAACCAATTACATTCACCAAGGTGACAAAGAAATTCAGCATTTTCTCTACGCCGCCGGACTTGCTTGCGCTCAAATGCTGAATTTCATCAATGACCAAAACCCCAATGGCGTGGACATTGGCAATCTGGCTCATCAACGCCATTAGCGTTTCGACCGTATGCCTTTTCAAAGCATATTTTCTCTCGTAATCAGTACCCAATGCCGTGTCGATCGCTCGAAAGAAATGGTTGCATAAATTCTTGAGCGAACCGTCGAGCGGACAATCCAGTTTCAGATAAACAATTTGAGTGAAATTGTATTTTTCATGGAAGATCACCTGGGGATAAGTAGCTAAAATACGGCTCAGGGTGCTGCTTTTGCCTGATCCCGAACAGCCGATCAATGAAAGACTGCGCGCCGTCGACTTTACATGATCGAACCGGAATACTTCCAATTCGCCAGTCATCACCCGCTCATAGCCGTTCTGTAAATGGGTATTGAGAGATCCGTCTTTAAGGTTGCGGCCGACATATCCCTGCCGGAGCATCACGGATATTTTGGACTCGAGCTCTAGGTGCTTAGCAATAGGCTGGAAAAAATCATCCAGCAATTGCGCAATGATATGAATCCGGTGGGTACCGTCCGCATAAATATCTCTAGGGTCGAATTTTATAGAACCTCGCAAACCGTTTTTTACTTGCTTGGTGGTCATAATCGGCGGCAAAGCCTCGATCAGGGGATTGCCACGGTATTGTTCGACACCTGGGTCGCAATAAATGGCATTTGCCATATTAGAGGGCAATCCCATCAGTCGTCTCCAAAAAGCTCTTCAACAAAATCCGGATAACTGAAATCTTCGGACTGTTGCCCCAACGGAATGACATCCGCAGACTTTTTCTCCCCATTGGAATTCCGCAAACCGATTGTTACTTGCCGCTCCTGGTCCTTGGCCTGTTGGCGGTTCCTGCGAATGGCTGCAATTCGTTTTGTGTCCGGCAGATCACCCGATTTAGGGGCATGCGCTTGAGCATTTTTAATTTTCTCGGCAATTTTATCTTCAAACTCCCGTTTTTTTGCATCGTCCATCAACTTGCTTTTTGCTAAGGTTCGCTTTTGAACGGCTTGTATTTGCCAGACATCCCAGAAAGAGCAACCTCTAAATTCCCGGGACCTATCCGTAAGACCGCAAAGCCAATATTCGATACTATTTTTCGTGGGCAACAGATAAACAACATCGGCGACAGCCGGATCGTAAGCCACTTCAAGCGCGTCCGGTTTCGAAATCCCTTTGCCGCGATGTAGCCAGCCCCGTTTAATCATTTCCTGCGATGTGTAATAGAGACCAAAAACACAAAGGCCTAATTCAGAAAAAGTGCCTTTAACACGAGGAAATAGGCTTACCCTTAACGCATCTTCCGAAGCCGTGCGCAGCCGTCCAGTTCGGTGCTGTATTCCCCAATTCCATAACGACAAGGGCGTCATCTCCAAATCGACAGGCATATCAATGCTTCGGTCATATTTCTTGAGCACATGAAAGCGATTGTGGAAAAGTACAGACTCGAGAATTATTTCCCTGAACTCATGGACGGTCAGTACCGCGTCCAACCGATAATCGCTGCCGCCTCGTCTTCTCACTGTATTTTCGGTTACAACGCCGGGAGCAAACGGCTTAAAATCAGCTTGAACCGTTCTGAAATAACGCTCTACGACTCCTTTGGCATCTCCCCGGTAAGGAGGAGTATTTTCAATTCGAACAGAAAAGCTGGACTCCAACGATTCGATTTGATGCCCCAACAGCTCGCCACGATCTGCCAGAATGGCATCGGGCAACCCTGTAACCGGCCAATCGGCTTCTTCTATATCGAAACCGTATTGTTGACAATAGACAACCTTATCTGTCATCGCCATTGCCAAGGCTTGCATGGCCGCAACATGGGAAGGATTTTCGAACCCGATATACAAGCCCGCGATCATGCGGCTAAATACATCAATTACAATATAAATAATAGGCCTTCCGACAATGTTTCTCCGATCACTATCCGAAACCAAATAAATGTCGGCAATCGTGGCGTCGATCTCAAACCGAGCTCCAGGACCAAGCGCTTGAATATTCGCAGTTCCTTTCAACGGCCGAACATCTTTCTTATATTCGATTCTGCTGGACCTTTTTTGAATTTTCTCTACTTGGCTGTATTCGCGTTTAAAAAAATGGAGCAACTGCCATTTCGTTGGAATCTCTGACTCCTCGACATCCGGATAACAATTTGCATACAAAGACTGAAACCGCCGATGGGCATATAAAAGTGAATGCTTTTCCTCGATAAGCAGGTACCGGTCAATTGCAATGCGAAACAATTTTTCAACCACCTCATTAACCGCTGTTCCTATGCCGGGCGCATGTAGTCGCGGTCGTCCTAATTTCGCATTTTTTGCGACCCGGACCTTACCTTTGCCGCCCGAGTTCTTATAATCACGGATTAAAGCATTAGGCGTCTGGCCTCTTTGCCAATACCTGCGCAATAAAAAATAAAGCGTCTTTTTTGTCGATCTTTGCTCCAGAACAATTTGATTGATAATTACTGATCTTACCTTCGATACATAAAACCTCGGCTCAGATACAATTGGTTTAATCAACTCGTAGTTGTTGTCTCTTGTAGCCTTGGCAGGCGAATCATCGTCCAATACCTGAAAGGACAGCGCTTGAAAGGGATCTGCCGCTCGCGTTAAGACTTCCCTTTCAATTGCGCTCTTCAATTCGGCTTTTGAGACCAATGACGGAAGAGCAGATTTATCCTCTATGGCTATCCACACGAGCTCTTCCGGCAGCTCCGCCAAGATACGATAAAGCTGATCGTCTAACGACAGCACTTCATTGATTCGAAACACGAAGGGCCTCCGTATAAGTAACCATATTTTCTGCGCGCAAATCGCGAGCTTTTAATGCGGTATAAGGAATGAAAATGTCGAACAGGAAACAGCGCCTGGCCAACAGTTGTCTTATTTCCAGTAACGATTGGCCTGCCGGCAGTGCATAAGCAGCGTCCAATTGCTTTGCAATATCGATCAAAGACTTAGAGGGAGCGCGGTTGAAATGGTGCGCATACATTGCAACACGGTCCTGAACGGTCTCAGCATCCAGTTCCTCACGCTGGGCAGGATATAACCAACTGATATTTTGGAAAACAATGTTGGGAATATCTTTTTCAGTGATCAACATCCAGGGAACGGATTTTTGCAGCCAATATCTGCGCTCAAGCTCCAGTTTTTCAATGGTTCGAGCATCTTGCAAGGCCTCGGAATATTTGGCCTGCAATACGAATTTAGGCTGTTGTTCACTTCTGGTGTTGACTAAAAAGTCGGAAGTCATAATTTGGGGAACGCCTCGATAAGCCGGATGCGAAATTCCCAAATCATTGGACAGAGCCAGGGTATCCTCGGCTTTTAACGGAAACTGTTCTCGTATGTCCTTGGTATCCTGATGCCATTCCAGCACAAAGAATGCGGCTAACTCGAGGTCGGACAGGAAGTGATGGATACGCTGAGATTTATGGCCAAAAATTCGATGCGAGCGGCCATCAGAAGGCACATCCCTGACTGTCAACCACGGTTTATAGTCGCGGCCCCGCCCGGAACCTCGCCCTTCTTTTAACCATTTTTGGACCTTTATTTCCGAACTCGAATAATTTCTTTTCGCCATAAAAAAGCCGCCCAGTCATTGCCCTCAACGAGAGTCTAGACCAGACGGCTTTGGTATACAACTTTATTACTCAGTATAGGACTTTATTACTTAGTATAGAACTTTATTACTCACCCACACTTGCGCAATAACTTTACCACTTTCTACTCAACTGTAACTGACTTCGCAAGATTCCTGGGCTGATCGACATCCGTTCCTTTTAAAACGGCAACATGATAAGCCAACAACTGCAACGGGATAGTGTACACAATAGGCGAGATCTCATTCCCGACTTGGGGGACTTTTACGATCTGTACATTTTCGTCATTTGCCGCCGCTAATGTTTCATCCATAAATACAATCAGTTGCCCACCTCGAGCGCTGACTTCTTGCATATTGGATTTGAGTTTTTCCAACAAGCTGTTGTTTGGCGCTACGGTCACGACCGGCATATCTGAATCGATTAATGCCAAGGGGCCGTGTTTAAGCTCTCCTGCTGGATAAGCTTCGGCATGAATATAGGAAATCTCTTTCAATTTTAATGCGCCTTCCATTGCTATCGGATAGTGCGTGCCTCTGCCTAGAAACAAGGCATGCTGTTTTTCGGCAAATTGCTCGGCCAGGGCTTTTATTTCTGCATCCAACTGCAATACTTTTTCGATTTTACCCGGCAAGCTGAATAACTCAGAGGTAATCCTTTGCTCTGCTATTTCAGTCAGGTGAAACCGCCTGCCTATCGCAATCACCAATAGCATGAAAGTTGTCAGTTGCGTTGTGAATGCCTTAGTCGATGCAACGCCGATTTCAGGGCCGGCTCGCGTCATTAAGACGAGGTCGGACTCTCTAACCAGCGAGCTCTCCGGCACGTTACAGATCGCCAAGGAATATTTCGCCCCCAGCTTCTTGGCCTCAAGTAATGCCGCCAGTGTATCCGCGGTTTCACCCGATTGCGAGATGGTGACAATCAGTGTGTCCGGATCCAATACCGGGCTTCTATAACGAAACTCGCTGGCTACTTCGATGTTGCAGGGAATATGGGCGAGTTCTTCAAACCAATAACGCGCTACCAGCCCGGCATGATAACTGGTGCCGCAAGCTAAAATCTGGATGGTTTTGATATTATCGAACACTTCGGCGGCGTTATGGCCGAATGCGCTGTCCTGGAGGCGATTGTTGATGAATCGGCCTTCAAGCGCCTGCGAGATGGCAAAAGGCTGCTCATAAATTTCTTTTAGCATGTAATGGCGGTAGTCGCCCTTATCCACCGAATCGGCTGTCAACTGGCTTTCTACAATCGGACGCGCGACGGACCGATCGTGCAAGTCGTAAATTACCAGCTGGTTAATGGTAATCGCCGCTATGTCGCCCTCTTCGAGAAAAATAAAGCGTTGCGTAACCGGAAGCAATGCCGCGACATCCGAGGCGATAAAATATTCACCGATGCCGACGCCGATAACCAGCGGGCTGCCTTTTCTACAGGCTATCAACATATCGGAATGATCGGCGCTGACGATCCCTAAAGCATAGGCTCCATCGAGCTTTTTGATAGTCTGTTTAACAGCGTTAAGGAATCCGTCGTTGGATGTCATGGCGTGATATATCTCATGCACAATGACTTCGGTATCGGTTTCGGAGGTGAATTCGTAACCCAACTGCAACTGAACTTCTCGTAGTTGCTCGTGGTTTTCAATAATGCCGTTATGCACGACCGCTACTTTATGGCGGCAAATATGCGGATGTGCATTAGCCGTGCTGGGTTTGCCGTGGGTGGCCCATCGGGTATGCGCTATGCCGACAGGGCCGGAAATGGGATCGGCCTCCAGCAGTGCTTCCAGGCCTTTTACTTTGCCCAGCTCGCGTTTCCGGTAGATTTGCTGGTTGCTAATGACGGCCAATCCGGCCGAATCGTAGCCTCGATATTCCAGTCGCTTCAAGCCTTCCAGTAAAATAGGCACTACATTTCGTTGCGCGATGCCGCCTACGATTCCACACATGCTATTTCTCCATCTTAACGGGTCGTTGCCACCCTGCAAGTGACATCTGCTTGGACCTGCTCAAAGTCAGCTGATTTTCCGGGCTGTCTCGGGTTATTGTCGATCCTGCGCCTATCGTTGCGTTTTTGCCTATCGTAACCGGAGCAATCAATTGGGAATCAGAACCTATAAAAGCACCGTCTTCAATAACGGTTCTAAACTTGTTAACACCATCATAATTACAGGTAATGGTTCCGGCACCGATATTAACGTTACTGCCCATTGTTGTGTCGCCGATATAACTCAAGTGGTTTATTTTGCTGCCTGAGGCTATCGATGATTTCTTGATTTCCACAAAGTTGCCGATATGAACATCATTAGCCAGTACGCTTTCCGGTCTTAATCTGGCAAAAGGACCAATTCTACTGCCTTGTCCTATCACTGCATTTTCTATCACGCAGTTTGCTAGAATCTCAACATTATCGCCAATCACAGTATTTTTTATACTCGTATTAGCACCTATTTTGACGTTATTGCCGATACTGTTTTTCCCTTCCAAAATAACATTAATATCGATCTCTATGTCTTGCCCCAGGCTTTCTATTGTTCCCCTTTGGTCAAAGCGCATCGGGTCTTTGAGGGTAACGCCCTGTTCCATCAGGCTATAGGCTTGTTCTTGCTGATAAACGCGCTCCAAGTGGCTGAGCTGTATGCGATTGTTAACGCCCAACACTTCGTCTTCGGTTTCAGGCTGGCTGGTAATGATATTAATTTGATCGCCAACGGCCATTTCAATCACATCTGTCAAATAATATTCGCCCTGAACGTTGCTGTTATTTAACTGGCTCAACCATTTTTTTAATTGTTTGCCTTGCACCGCCATGATGCCGGTGTTGACTTCATTGATCTGTTTTTCACTGGCTGTCGCATCTTTTTCTTCGACAATTTTGGTAACCTGCCCGCTTACATCTCGAACAATTCTGCCGTAACCCGCCGGATTGGCAAGATTCACTGTCAGTAAAGCCAGAGACCGGTCATTGACATTGTTTATCAGCAGTTTGACCGTTGCTAACTTCAACAAAGGCACATCGCCATACAGTATCAGGACCGTATCGAAATCGGCAATTTGCTCGCTGACCTGTTGCACAGCGTGCCCCGTACCTAACTGCTGCTTTTGTTCGACCCAGTCGGCATCAAAATGCTTTAAAGCTTCTGTGACCTGCTCTGCACCATGGCCTACAACGATCTTGATGGTATTGTTTTCCAATTGACTGCTCATGTCGTAAACATGCTGCAGTAATGGTCTATTGGTGATTTTGTGCAGTATTTTGGGTAGGTCTGAACGCATGCGCGTTCCTTTACCCGCTGCTAGAATGATGGTTGTTATTTTCATTGGATACTCCGTTACAAATCTGTCTGGAACAGATTTGCATTTACCCGAAGGGCATCAGGCAGGACTGCCTGACGTGAAACCAAAAAAGCCCGATAACGTATCAACACGTTACCGAGCTTTTCAAAAAGGATAGCGGCGTAAAGTGAACTATCCGCCGCGTTTTCTAAGTCTATCCAAAGTCCTTAATTGCATGACGGCGTCCGTTAATTGTGCCTGAGCCACTGCAAAATCAATTTTTCCGGACTTATCCGCCAGTGCTTCTTCAGCCCTGGCTTTGGCTTCTATTGCAGCCGCCTCATCAATATCTTTCGCTCTTATAGCCGTGTCGGCCAGAATGGTAATCAGATTTGGCTGGATTTCCAGCATACCTCCTGACACATAGAACGGGTAAACCTCTTTATCACTGACTTTGACCCGGACTTCACCGGGCTTAAGTCTGGATATTAATGGCGCATGCCGTGGCGAAATGCCTACTTCGCCGAGTTCAGCAGGAGCAAACACCATTTCTGCCAATCCGGAAAATATTTCCTTTTCTGCACTAACGATGTCTACATGTACGGTCATGGTCATGATTGATACCTACTTGTTGTATAACTTACTTCATGCCTTTTGCTTTCTCAAGCACTTCGTCTATGGTACCTACCATATAAAAAGCTTGCTCAGGAATGGCATCGTATTCACCGTCGATAATGCCTCTAAAGCCGGCAATAGTATCTTTCAGTGACACATATTTACCTGGTGAACCGGTAAACACTTCAGCAACGAAGAAAGGTTGAGACAGGAATCGTTGCATTTTACGCGCTCTTGATACGGTTAATTTATCTTCTTCAGATAATTCGTCCATACCTAAAATTGCGATAATATCGCGCAATTCTTTGTAGCGTTGCAAAATACCTTGAACTTTACGAGCGACATCATAATGCTCCTGCCCGATAACCAAAGGATCCAGCTGACGACTGGTAGAATCCAACGGGTCAATCGCAGGATAAATACCTAATTCGGCAATTTGACGCGACAATACAACGGTCGCATCCAAATGCGCAAACGTGGTTGCAGGCGATGGATCGGTCAAGTCGTCCGCAGGTACATAAACCGCCTGGATAGAAGTAATAGAACCGGTTTTGGTTGAAGTAATACGTTCTTGCAGTACGCCCATTTCTTCAGCCAGCGTGGGTTGGTAACCTACCGCGGAAGGCATACGGCCTAATAGCGCAGATACTTCGGTACCCGCCAAGGTGTAACGATAGATGTTATCAACGAAGAATAATACGTCACGACCTTCATCGCGGAAATATTCGGCCATGGTCAAACCGGTTAACGCAACGCGCAGTCTGTTTCCCGGCGGCTCGTTCATCTGACCGTAAACCAACGATACTTTGTCGATTACGTTCGAATCGGTCATTTCGTGGTAAAAGTCGTTTCCTTCACGAGTACGCTCACCCACACCGGCAAACACCGAATAACCGCTGTGCTCAATCGCGATGTTACGAATCAATTCCATCATGTTAACAGTCTTGCCAACACCGGCGCCGCCGAATAAGCCGACTTTACCACCCTTGGTGAATGGGCAGACCAAATCGATAACCTTAATACCGGTTTCCAGCAATTCAGAAGCTGCAGCCTGCTCGGCATAGCTAGGCGCTTCACGGTGGATGCCCCATTTGACTTTTTCGCCGATAGGCCCCTTTTCGTCGATAGGCTCGCCCAGAACATTCATAATGCGTCCTAAGGTTTCCTGTCCGACCGGTACTGCAATAGCTGCGTTAGTATTACTAACTTCCAAACCACGGCTTAAACCGTCGGTAGTACCCATCGCGATAGTTCTGACGACACCATCACCTAATTGCTGCTGAACCTCCAGCACCAAGCCTTTGCCTTCTACATTTAAGGCATCATATACTTTGGGCAGGTCTGCACGTGAAAATTCCACGTCAACGACCGCGCCGATAATCTGAACGATTTTACCCGAACTCATTGAGTTGTCCTCTTGTGTTGTGTCATTTTTACTTGGGCTTAAACAGCTGCGGCACCGGCAACAATTTCTGAAATTTCCTGAGTGATAGCGGCTTGTCGGGCTTTGTTATAAACCAACTGCAATTCGCTGATAATATTTCCGGCATTATCCGAAGCACTCTTCATTGCCACCATTCTTGCAGCTTGCTCACAGGCATTATTTTCGACCAGTCCTTGATAAACGATGGATTCGATATAACGCGTTAACAAGTGATCCAAAACCTCTTTGGCATCAGGCTCATAAATATAATCCCAATGACCGCTTAAATTTTCATCAAGCTCACCGGCGACGACAGGCAATAACTTTTCGATAGTAGGCCTTTGAGTCATGGTATTAACGAACTCATTGTTAACTACATACAATTCGTCGATTCTACCTTGCGCATAAGCGTCCAGCATGATTTTAATGATACCGATAATGTCATGTTGATGCGGAGTGTCGCCCAATTTAGAAATATGACCGACCAGATTCGCTTTCAAATTACCAAAAAAACCGAACGCCTTAGTCCCTACCGTACAAATATCGACTTCAATATTTGCTTTATCCCATTGCATCATTTGGGTTAGCGTTTTTCTGAATAAATTTGAATTCAGGCCGCCGCATAACCCTCTGTCGGAACTGATAACAATGATTCCAACCCGTTTAACCGGACGCTCAATAAGAAAAGAATGTTTATATTCAGGATTGGCGTGGGCCAGATGTTTGATAATCTGGCCGATTTTTTTGGAGTATGGGCGTGTTGCCAACATTCTGTCTTTTGTTTTACGCATTTTACTCGCGGCAACCATTTCCATTGCCCGCGTGATCTTTTGAGTGTTTTTAATACTCGCGATCTTACTGCGTATTTCTTTACCAACAGCCATTTTAAGACCCTTCGCCTAGAGGCGCCTACTTTTGGTTACCAGCTATGAGTTTTGACGAAAGTTTGGATTGCAGTCAGCATACCCGTTCTTATGTCATCATTGAAATCGCCGGTTGCATTAATATTGTTCATTAATTCAGAATGCTCTGACGTCATGTACGACTGTAAGGCAGCTTCAAAAGCAAGAACCTTGTTAACTTCTATGCTATCCAGGAATCCTTCGTTAGCAGCAAACAATGAAACCGCCATTTGCGCAACTGACATCGGAGAATACTGATTCTGCTTCATCAATTCGGTAACACGTTGACCCCGTTCAATCTGCTTGCGAGTATTTTCGTCCAAGTCTGATGCAAACTGGGCGAAAGCCGCCAACTCACGGTATTGCGCCAAATCGAGACGCGTACCGCCACCCAATTTCTTGATGATTTTGGTTTGAGCCGCACCACCGACACGCGACACCGATAAACCTGCGTTCACCGCCGGACGAATACCGGAGTTAAACAAATTACTTTCTAAAAAGATTTGCCCGTCGGTAATAGAAATTACGTTCGTCGGTACGAAAGCCGATACGTCGCCGCCTTGCGTTTCAATAATAGGCAATGCGGTTAATGAGCCTGTTTTACCTTTTACTTTACCGCCGGTTAATTTCTCAACCTCAGCTGCATTGATGCGAGAAGCTCTTTCCAATAAACGGGAATGCAAATAGAACACGTCCCCTGGATATGCTTCGCGGCCTGGCGGACGGCGTAATAACAAGGAAATCTGACGATAAGCCCAAGCTTGTTTGGTTAAATCGTCATAAATGATCAACGCGTCTTCGCCGCGATCCCTGAAGAATTCGCCCATGGAACAGCCGGTATACGGTGCGATAAATTGCAGTGCAGCTGACTCAGATGCCGATGCCGAAACCACAATCGTATGAGCCATCGCGCCATGCTCTTCAAGCTTGCGAACTACGTTAGCAATCGACGCGCGCTTTTGACCGATGGCCACATAGATACATTTAATACCGGTACCTTTTTGATTGATAATCGCATCAATCGCAATAGCGGTTTTACCGGTCTGTCTATCGCCAATGATCAACTCACGTTGACCGCGGCCGACCGGAATCATCGCATCAATCGATTTCAATCCCAATTGCACAGGTTGATCAACCGATTGACGGGCAATAACACCGGGAGCAATTTTTTCAATTGGCGAAGTTTCAGTGGTTTCGATAGCGCCTTTGCCATCGATAGGATTACCCAGCGCATCAACGACGCGGCCCAGCAATGCTTCCCCAACAGGTACTTCCAGAATTTTTCCGGTACATTTTAC
>CAZJOY010000028.1:0-26679 GCA_964547705.1 uncultured Methylobacter sp.
CCAGGCCTTGCTGAGGGTCTACGATCGCATGCTGAGCTTGCTCGAAAACTGGCAGGAATGGGCACAAAAAAATCTCAATGCTAACGATGGCGCAACTCCACAGTGGCAGGAATATCAAGATCCCGCGCGAGGTAGTTATAGAGCCGCGCGGATAGTGAACGATCAGTTGGAGAGCGTGGTTTTTATCGCGGCCGAGTCTGCGTTGCCTGAGCGCAACTGGCTGACCGGCCTGTTTGCAAAAACAGAATTGGAAAAAAACGAGCGCATGGCCTTATTGACCGGCAAATCGCCTCTCGGCGGTGTCGATGTCGGCACTATCGTTTGCGCGTGCTTTAATGTCGGGGAAAAGACCATTCAGACCGCGATCAGGGAAAAAGGCCTCAAAACCCATCAGGACGTCGGCCGTTGCCTTAAAGCCGGAACCAACTGCGGTTCCTGCGTGCCGGAGATCAAGGCGCTGTTGTGAGAAAAACTTCCTACAAAACGCATCATTGATAATCTGCGCTACGCGACATCGGCCAGTATCCCTTAAACCGGAAATAAATACGCTTGGATAGAAAATATCTGCAACTATGCAAGCGGTTTGTTAGCGGTTATCATGACGCCCGGCACCTATTAACGGATTCCGGACGGGTGCGTGGACCGAGCGGTCCACTGAGTAATGGATCATGGCCTTTTAATGCTTTCTCTTTGTAACATTAAGAAAACAAATGGGTTTAAAAAGGCTCTTGATTGCTTGTCTATTAAGCCTCTGAACCCTTACGAGGAGATTGATTTATGGCTGTTTCACTCACTAAAGGCGGCAATATCAGTCTGTCCAAGACTGACCCGACCCTCAAAAACCTGATTGTCGGGCTCGGATGGGATGCAAGACCTACCGACGGCGCGGATTTTGACCTGGATGCCAGCGCGTTTATGGTTAAAGAAGATGGTAAGGTCAGGTCCGACAGCGATTTTATTTTCTACAATCAGACCAAATCCACTTGCGGTTCGGTTGAGCATACCGGCGATAATCGCACCGGGGCTGGCGATGGCGACGATGAAGCGGTTATTGTATTGCTCGACAAAATACCGGCTGATATTCAGCGCGTCGTTTTTACCGTCACCATCCATGAAGCGGAAGCGCGCAAACAAAATTTCGGCCAAGTATCGAAAGCTTATGTCCGGGTCGTTAATAAAGACTCGAACACCGAAGTCGCCAGATACGATTTAAGCGAAGACGCATCCATTGAAACGGCAATGATCTTCGGCGAAATCTATAAGCACGGCGCGGAATGGAAATTTAAAGCTGTAGGTCAAGGCTACGCAGGGGGATTGGCCGCTCTAGCACGCCAATACGGAATTAATATCTAGCGATAAATACGCCGCTGTGCGGCAATCTACTAAAAATATCAATAATAATCAGGAGATAATCATGGCAGTATCACTTACCAAAGGCGGTAATGTTAATCTAAGCAAAGAAGCACCGGGATTGAATAAAATTGTAGTCGGATTAGGCTGGGATGCTCGCGCAACCGATGGCGCGGCGTTCGATTTAGATGCCAGCGCTTTTTTGGTCAAGATGGACGGCAAAGTCCGCTCGGACAGCGACTTTTGTTTTTATAACAACAAGGTAGTCGGTGACGGTGCGGTTCAGCACTTGGGCGACAATACCACCGGCGCAGGCGATGGCGATGATGAAACCGTCAAGGTTGAATTATCAAAAGTACCTGGCGATTTGGACAAAATCGTATTCGCTGTGACCATTCATGACGCCGAAACGCGTAAACAGAATTTCGGCCAAGTCAGCCATGCTTATATTCGCGTTCTTAATGAAGAGGGTGGCGCGGAAATCGCCCGTTACGATTTAAGCGAAGACGCCTCAATCGAGACGGCGATGATTTTCGGCGAAATTTACCGGGTCGGCGCAGACTGGAAGTTTAAAGCCGTCGGTCAAGGTTTTGCCGGTGGGCTTGGACCTTTGGCCGCTTCTTTTGGTGTCAACGTTTAATTGCCCAGGTTGTTTGAACCTACCGTAACTTAACCATTAACTCCGCAGTCAGGGCAAAATCGGTTAAGTGCGTAATACCGGTAAAGAAGTAATTAAAATATTTTATTCACCACGAAGACACGAAGGACACGAAGAAAAAAACTTCGAGTCCTTCGTGTCTCGGCAATTGCTCCTGCATTGCTCTACCTCCTGCATCCATGCAGTCGTTCGTGGTGATATCGTTTTAAGCCTTTTGTAGATTTACCGGTCATTAATGGGACGTTAGCACTCACTACAACAAATCATCTATCGAGGTAATATCTATGGCTATTAATCTACAAAAAGGGCAAAAAATTTCTTTGTCCAAAGAATCCGGCGGCGCGTTGAGCAAGGTCGTCATGGGCTTGGGATGGGACGCAAAAACAGCCCCTGTCGGCAAGTTGAAAAGCTTGTTTGGCGGTGGCGGAAGCGGCGATTCGATTGACTTGGACGCTTCTTGTGTGATGTTCGACGATAACAACAAGGTTGCCGACATCATCTATTTCGGCCAGCTGAAAAGCAAGGATGGCAGCGTCGTGCATACCGGCGACAACCGTTCCGGCGCAGGCGACGGCGACGACGAACAAATCAAAGTTGATTTGGATAAAGTGCCGGCCAATGTTAAATCGCTGGTTTTTACCGTCAACTCCTTTTCCGGCCAGACTTTCGATCAAGTTGAAAATGCGTATTGCCGCATTATCGACAGCACTAACGATTCTGAAGTCGCCCGTTACACCTTGAGTTCGCAAGGCTCCCACACCGCGCAAATCATGGCAAAAGTGTATCGCCATAATGGCGAATGGAAAATGCATGCGATAGGCGAAAACGGCGTCGGTCGAACCATTGACGCGTTGTTGCCGCAAATTATCATCCATCTGTAGGCATCAATGAGAATTTGGTTCAATAAAACATTTTCTACCATACAATCAGTATTTAGAAATCTTCGCCAGTCAGTTCCGGCTGGCGAAATCACCCTGATTTGCACTCACACCCATCCCCATGCGACCGCCTTTTTGGCTGCGGATGAGAGTTACCTTGAGCCTGCCGAACTCACTGAACAAGCCTATCTTGAATGGTGCGTGGATTTTTGCCGACAGCACAATATCCAGCTGTTCTGGCCCGGTAAAGAAGCGGTGCTTATCAGTAAACACCATGAGTTTTTTCAGGCGATTGGCGTGCAGGTGTTGTCGGTTGCCGATTTCTATACCTTGAGTTTATTACACAACAAGGCCGATTTTTATACCGACTTGAGTGCGGATGTTGCCCAAACTATGGATTTTATTGCCGTTAATGACCGGGATGCGTTTGATAGCGCAGTTGCCGAGTTATCGGCAAAGCATCAAAGATTGTGCGTAAAACCGGCGGTTTCAGTGTTTGGCTTAGGTTTTCGAGTCCTGGATACAGAGCGCGACAGCATCACCCAAATATTGACAGGCGTTGAATACCAAGTTCCATTGCAAGAATTGCGGCAGGGTATGGTTAACACGCCGGAATTTGCCACCTTGCTGGTGATGGAGCATCTGGGCGGCCCCGAATGGAGCGTCGATTGCGCCGGGCGGCATGGCGAATTGCTGTGTGCGGTGCAGCGTAAAAAATCGCAACTGGTAGGCGGCGGGCAAATGATTGACAACAATGCCGATATTGACGGCATGGTGACAAGATTAACCGCGCGCTACCGGCTCAACGGCTTGTTCAACATCCAGTTCAAGGAAGGCGTGCACGGTGTGCGATTATTGGAAATCAACCCGCGCCCATCGGGCGGTTTCGGCATGGCGTGTTTAGCCGGTGCAAACCTGGCGCAGATCGCTTTGCGGAGTATTAAAGGCAAAGTATTCCAAACGCCGACTATTCGTTACGGGCTTAGGGTGAATGAAACTAATACGCCGATAGTAGTGGCGGATTAAGAGGTATCTACTAATGAATACAATGCAGGCGGGAGCCAATATCGTTATAGATCAACGTGAAGCTGTCGATGTGACCGTTAGTTGGTTGCCGAAAGAGATAAGCATTGATGTCTGTGCCTTTGTTTTAGACGATACCGACAAGGTACGTTCGGACGATGATTTTATTCGTCAAGCTCATACCGGGGACGGGTTTATCGGATTATCAGTGGCTTCCGGCGAACGGTCTTTTATCATCAAATTAACGGAAATTCCCCAACACGTTAAAAAAATTGTTTTTGCGGTATCGGCCCAACCTTCATTGCTGTCACTGTTCGATTTGAATATTCAGGTTGATGATGACGCAATTTTTTTGCCGGAGCTTGAAGTCGTGCAGTCGCTTATTTTAGGTGAACTTTATCGGCATAATCAGCAGTGGAAATTCAGGGCTGTTGGACAGGGATTTAAACAGGACTTGGCGTTTTTAGCGAATCGTTACGGCGTAGTTACCGAGACTAATGCATCCGGGGCAACTGCGCAGGCCGGTGCGGCAAAGGCCCCGTCGGCAGCGCATGGAGCCCCTCTTAATCGTTTCGAGGCCAGCGTTAAAACGATTAAAGAATTATCTTGGGCTTGGGTGTTTTACAGTTTAGCCGTTTTTATTGTCACCGAGCTTGTTCTTGGCGGTATTGTCGGCAAGCTGGTTATGGGGTCGTTCGTACCTCATGTACTCTCCTATACCATTGAAGTCGTCTTGATCTTGGCCGCCTTTTTTGTCGGCGGAGCCTGTGTTGGCTTACTGTCAGCCAAAGTAAGAGTTTTAGAGCCGGCTTTAGGCGCTTTTTTATGTGTGCTGTTGACCTTATCGATCAGCTTTTTTTCGCCGTATAGTTTCATGAGATTTTCTTTGATTAAATTGGCTATTGGCGGCGGTTGTGCGTTCTTGCTGGCTTTTTTGGGCGCACGGTTAGGCGAGAAAGTTTCGGCTAGAATGGGCAATCGGAACTCTCAAGAGTTTTTTGGCGATCAGTGATAGGTTTTAAGACAGTCGAACATGGATGGCGCCGATAAAAGAAGACGCTATCTATTCAAATTCGCCTTGTATTCATGCATACCGTAGTTTTTATTCCCGCCCGTAATGGCAACTTGTTATAACTTAAAGAGCAATAATCATGACTAACATCGATCCTTTTGAAGTTGTCGAAAGCGAAAGCATACCGGGCGCTGTATTGGAGGTGGTGCAGTATAAAACGCTAAAAGGCTCCGATGACTTGGATGTCGCGGAAAAAGTGTTTTTTGCCAACCAAGCCGATATTCACTTAAAAATGATCCGGGTCAAGCTGGACCGAAGCGAACTGCTGATCGAACCGGGCGCATTGTATTTTATGAAAGGCAATCTGCAACTCGAATCGAGCACTCAAGGAGGCATTGCCAAAGGCTTGATGCGCAAATTCATGACCGGCGAGACCTTGTTCCAGTCACGGATTAAAGGGACCGGCGAGATTTATTTGGAGCCCACCTTCGGACATTATTTGTTGTTCAATATCGATAATGACGCGTTGGTTTTCGATAAAGGCGCGTTTCACTGTGCCTCTGCCACTTTAGAAGTGAGCGCTAAAATGCAGCAAAATGTTTCCAGCGCGTTGTTTGGCGGCGAGGGATTTTTCCAGACGCAAGTCAAAGGTTCAGGCGTTGTTGTTTTAAACTCACCGGTCCCGGTTTCCGAATTGCTGATGTACGATTTAGCTGCCGGGGAAAAACTGTCTGTCGATGGTAATTTTGCTTTTGTAAGAACTGCCAGTGTCAGTTTTCAGGCCGAAAAATCGGGCAAGTCACTATTTCAATCGGTAACCAGCGGAGAAGGCTTATTGCAAACGTTTACCGGCCCCGGTATGGTCTGGATAGCTCCAACGCAAGGCGTATACGACAAAATGAAAATGGCCAACAGCATTGCCAATTTGAGCCACGCTCAAGGCAGCATGGGCACAAGAACTTAAGTCCTGACATGTTAAAAACATTAACCATAGAATTAGACACCGGAACGCTGAGTCTCGATCTGCAACCCGGACATATCCCGCTTAAGCGCTTACTGGGTTTTGCCGCCAGAGTCAGCAGCAAGCGCAAGTTTTTGTTGGTCAGCAAGGTTCTGGGCAAGCATTATCCGGTATTGCCAAAGCTGATGAGCTGGTCGTACCGGGCTTTGGCGCGTGCGGTGTTAAAAAGCGGGGTAGGGACTGGTTCGGTGTGGATCGGTATGGCGGAAACCGCAACCGGCTTAGGCTACGGCGTATTTGAAGCGGCCTGCCGCGAAGGTGTAGAGCAAGCCTTGTTCATCCAAACGACCCGCTATCATCTGGATGGCATCGAACGGCTTGAGTTTGAAGAAGCTCATAGTCACGCTACTGACTTTTTTCTGTATTATCCTGAGCAGCTAAAGCATCGTGAGCAGTTTTTAACGGCCGAAACATTGGTGTTAATCGACGATGAAATCAGCACCGGCAAGACTTTTTTACGCCTGATTAAAGCCTATCAACGGGTTAATCCGGGCTTACGCAAAGTATTTATAGTCAGCTTGGTCAATTTTGCCCATCCTGATGACCGAGCCGCGTTGGAAAAGCAAGCCGGTGTCGCGGTCGAATGGGTGTGTTTCAGGCAGGGACTGCTGCATTTTGAGGACAAACAGAACATCGCCATCGACAGCATTACCGTCAACGTCTCGGGTAACGGGGCCTGTAAAAAAACGCTGTTGGCTTGGCCGGGACGCCTGGGTTTGGATGCGCCGATCGGCTTGGAAAACGATGTAGTCGAACAGTTATGTAGCAGCGGTTTAAGGCGCGATGAACGCCCGCTCCTGGTTTTGGGCACAGGCGAATGCAACGCTCCGGCTTACCTGTTGGGGCGAGAGCTGGAACGCCAAGGATTTAAAGTTAAAGTGCAAAGCACGACGCGTTCGCCGATTCATCAAGGCAACGATATTGGCCGGGTCTGCCGGTTTGAAGACAATTATGACGACGGCATCCCGAACTTTATTTATAACCTGAATACGGATGATTACAGCGACATTATTCTTTGCCATGAAACGCCGCTGTGCGCATCGTTAAATGACCGGCTGCACGCATGGCAAGCCATCAGCGCAAGATTTGAACTGCAACCCGATAACCGACATGCAAAGCTACATTTTTTTAGACCTTGACGACACGCTGTTTCAGACTTTGAGGAAATGCGCTCCGGGTGCGGATTTGCAAGTGCGAGCTTTCCTGCCCGACGGAACGGCTAATTCATTTGCTACCAAGAAGCAGCAATGGTTGTGGGACTGGTTCTCCAAGGGCTTCAAGATTGTGCCGGTAACGGCGCGTGATGTTCATGCTTTTGAGCGCGTCAATCTGCCGTTTCAAGAAGAGGTGGTGCTAAATCATGGCGCGGTAATTTTGGATAAACAGCGCACGGTCGATAAGGTCTGGCTGGACCGCATCATGCAAGCTTTGCCCGAGTATCATCGAAAGTTACTGGAGGTCTGGGCTGAAGTTGAAGTGTATGCAAAACGCCATACGGGGTTTAAACCCCGTATGGTCGACGATTTCGGCATAACCTGGTATGGCGTCATCAAACACCGCGACGGCACCGAAGCGATATTAAAAACGCTGCTGGATGAAGTCGTAAAGTCTCATCCGCATGTTGTTGACGGCAGCCTGTATTGGCATTTGAACGGTAACAACCTGGCGATATTGCCGAAAATTATCAATAAAGAAAGCGCGGTTAGCTATTTGCTGGAAGGCTATAGAAAACAGCATCCCGAATTGTTAACTTTCGGCGCGGGCGACAGCAAGACCGACGCGGCGTTTATGGCATTGTGCGATTATGCATTAATTCCTAAAAATACGCAGTTGTTTCAAACCTTGGCTGAGACGTTGTAATTATTGGTAATAGCACACGGATTCTCTCGTTCCCACGCGCTGCGCCGCGAGTCACGGTTAGTATATAGAAATGTACATACCACAAATACGGGACGCAGCGCGTCCGGCACAGCATTCCCACGCAGCGCGTGGGAACGAGAAAACGAGAAAACTTTATTGCTAATATTTTTATGAAAAAAAACGGATATTTATCAGTGTTCATCAGTTCAATCCGTGTTATTCGTGTGCTATTTTTCCAATGCCGAGTAGCAGCTAAATGACCACTCCTTTCACCGGCAGTTACAACTTAGACGACGTACAGTTCCTGTTAAAACCGATCGCGATGCAGGACACGCCGGTCCATATCAAGGAAGCGTTGATTCAATCCGGTCAGAAACATTATTCAGAGATGCTGACGCATGAGTCGTTGCCGTCGGAAAGTTATTTGCAGTTGTTTCATCAAGCGATGGATTTAAACCGACAACGAATGGCCGAGCATTTACTGGTGTTGGCTAAGCGCATAGTAGATACCCGGCCGCACGGCATTACGCTGGTTTCACTGGCTCGAGCCGGAACGCCGGTCGGCGTGCTGCTCAGGCATGTGCTCAAACGTCATTTCGATACCGAGGCCAGCCATTATTCCATTTCGATACTGCGCGATGTCGGTATCGATCAAAATGCTTTACGCCATATTCTGCAAAGCCATGCGCCCGAATCGTTGGTTTTTATCGATGGCTGGACAGGGAAGGGGGTTATTGCGAGGCAGCTGGCCGCCAGCTTACAGGCTTTTGCCGATACCGACGGCGTCAGTATTCCTGCTGAATTATATGTATTGGCCGATTTATCGGGCAGCGCGGCCGTTGCCGCTTGTTCGGAAGATTATTTGATTCCGTCGTGCATCCTGAATGCCACCGTATCGGGACTGGTCAGCCGCTCGGTTTACGATCCGCAAACAGCCGCGCCAGCCGATTTTCATGGTTGCGTTTATTACCGGCAGTTTGAGCAACACGATCTATCCCGTTATTTCATTGAGACCATGCTGGCTGGCGTTGAACAGGCCTGGCTAAAATACCGGGGCGATTTTGGAACAGATCAGCATGAGCGGCTACAATTACAACGTATTTCAGAAGAATTATTAGAATGGATTACCGAGCGTTACGGAGTTAAAAAACACAATTACATCAAGCCCGGTATCGGCGAAGCGACGCGGGTTTTATTGCGCCGCGAAGCGCGGGTTTTGTTGTTACAGGACTTGAATTGCGAGGCCACGCGGCATTTACGCTGGCTGGCCGAATCCCGGTCCATTCCGATAGATAGTTATACCGACCTGCCGTACCGCGCAGTGGCGTTAATTAAAGAGATGCAATTATGAGTACACCGCCAAAATCTTTCTCACCTTGGTGTTTAGGAGCGTCACTGTATATGCCGGCGCATCGCCTCGATCTGATGGATTGCGCCAATGGCGAAAAACTGGAAGCCGTGCGTTCAATGATTTTTTGTACCGAGGACGCGGTCTCTGATGCCGACGTGCACAGTAGCCTGCGCCATTTAGGGCTTTGTTTGCAGGGTTTTAGAGACACGCCGGGCCGGTTCCGTTTTATTCGCGCCAGAAATCCGGAAGTGTTGGCGCGCTTGCTGGAGTTGCCGGATATTGAGAAAGTCGACGGTTTTGTGCTGCCGAAATTTAACGAAAGTAATTTTCACGCTTATTTCGATCAATTGCAGGGAACTGCGTTTAAGGTTATGCCGACCTTGGAAACCAGGGACGTTTTTGACGTCGGTGCGATGCGTGAATTACGTCAGGCCTTGTTACAAGATGCTGTTGCTGCACGCGTGTTAATGTTGCGCATTGGCGGCAACGACTTGATGAATCTTTTGGGCATCCGGCGGCCAAGGAATATGACCTTGTATGAAACGCCGCTGGGGCATGTGATAGCGCAGTTGGTTACGACATTTAAACCCTATGGTTTCTCATTATCGGCGCCGGTATTCGAATATCTGGAGGACGCCGCCACCCTGCAAAAAGAGATTCGCCTGGATTTGGCACATGGCCTGATTGGTAAAACCGCCATTCACCCTACGCAAGTGCCGATTATTGAAGCGATGTACGGCGTCGATAGCGAAGACTATGAAATGGCGCTGGCATTGAATCAAAGCTCGTCGCCGGCGGTGTTCAGGATGCATAACGCGATGTGCGAAGTGGAAACCCATAAACAGTGGGGCCGGGCTATTATCGACAGGCGGCAACACTACGGCGACAGACGGACACATGCCTTGCCGGAATATGCCGAATCGTCCTGTTTGACCGATGTTACGCAAGTTTCAGATAGGGTGGGCTGAAGTACGAAGCCTATGCTATGGCTCCGTTAAACAAAAATAAGAAAAGGGGGGGAGAATGAGTCATCGTATTGATTTGGTTGCCGGGCAGAATTGCTCATTGCCGACGACGTCGCTTCATGTTTTAGTCAGTCACGGGCAAGGATCGCCGGACATTACCGTCGATGTCAGCGCTTTTTTGCTTAACAGCCAGGGTAAAGTATCGACGGACGAGGATTTCATCTTTTTTAACCAGCCGGCCCGAGCCGAGCAGGGCGTTTTGCTTGAACCGGACCAGGACCGGTTTACGCTGCATCTTGACCGCACCGGCGGCAACATTCAGAAAATTGCGCTGGCAATGACTATTACCGACGGTCAGGCAAAAGGGCAAAATTTTAGCCAACTTAAAAATGTCACCATTTTGGTCAAGGATTTTTTAAGCGGCATCGAAATCGCCGGCTTTTGTCTCGACAGCCAGCAAAACAAGGAATCGGCATTGATTGTCGGCGAGTTTTACCGCTACCAGGATAAATGGAAGTTTCGCGCGGTCGGGCAGGGTTTTATCGGCGGACTACAGCCTTTAGCCGAGTTTTACGGCGTCGACGTTGGCGAAGGCGAAGCGCCTGCTCCGGCACCGGCACCGGCGGGAAAAGTTAATCTGAGCAAGATCACGCTGGACAAAAAAGGCCAATCCGTTTCGCTGGAAAAAAATGCCGACTCCGGCGAAATATTGATCAACCTGAACTGGAACGCCACGCCGGTTAAGTCGGTAGGATTGTTTCGCCAAGCCTCATCTGCCGGTATCGATTTGGATCTGGCTTGCCTTTGGGAATTCGAGCAGGGCGAGATTGGCGGGATACAGGCGTTGGGCGGACATTTCGGCAATCTGCACCAGTTCCCGTTTATTGAATTGGACCAGGATGATCGTAGCGGCAGCTCCGTAGGCGGCGAAACGTTACGCATCAACATGAAGCATTTGCATGAATTTCGGCGTATCCTGATTTACACGTTTATTTATGAAGGCGTGCCGAACTGGTCGCATGTCGACGCCGTCATTACGATAAAAAGCAAAGACCAGCCGGATATAGAAATACGTCTCGATAGTTACCGCGACGACCAGTTTCTGTGTGCTTTGGCGATGCTCGAAAACGTCAACGGCCGGCTCCAGATTACCAAACTGATCGATTATTTTTCCGGCCACCAACAAATGGATCGCGCTTTCGGCTGGGGCTTAAGCTATGCTCCAGGCAGCAAATAAAATTACACAACAACATTTAATATCAGGAGAACACAATGAGTTTCGAAAATTTTCTAAGCCAGTTAAAAAGTAAAGCCAACGAGTTAAAAACAGAAGCCTTAAAATTCAAGAACAAGGATTTTCTGAATGCGGCGATGGCCGGCTCCGCGTTGGTCGCAATGGCCGACGGCAGCATCAGTTCGGAAGAAAAACAAAAAATGATCAAATTTATCGAGAGCAACGATGCGCTGTCGATTTTTACCACCAGCGATGTGATCAAAGCGTTTCAGGATTTTGTCGGCCAGCTTGAATTCGATAAGGACATCGGCGAAGCCAAAGCCTATGAAGCCTTGGGTAAGATGAAATCAAATGCTCAAGCCGGGCGCTTGTTGGTTCGTATGATTATCGGCATTGCTTCTTCGGATGGAAATTTTGATGTTTCCGAGAAAAAGGTGGCAAACCGAATAGCTAAGGAATTGGGGATTGATCCGGCGGAGTTTGAGCTGTAAGGGATTAGAGCTGTAGGGCGGATTTGCCGTCAGGCAATCCGCCACAACTTCGATTGACTGTCATTTGACTGTCATTGGCGTTGTGCGTGTGTGGCGGTTTGCTGCTCGAAACCGCCTTGCAGTGCTGTAAGCCGCAATAAGTTGGCGCGAGCGATAGCGAGAGTTGGCGTTTCCGGCAAACATCGTCCAAACTAAAAATGTCGCTCAGTTAAGTGTTCGTAAAATTCGAGCAAGCTCAACTTTCTGTTAGTTACTACCGTGGAGATTAGAGAAACCTTATACCACGGTAGCGGATGATCAATGGTTTATTCTGGGTAATACTGGAGCGTATCCGGGGCGGTATTTCCAAATGTTAAAGACCATGGTGATAGTGAATCTCCACCAACACCCACAAAGGAATCATATTCTCCATACTGTAAAGAGCTATCGCAGGAATCTATCCCAACATTATATTTCCGCACTTCCCCCGTGTTATTGATTGGAACAAAAAGACACCCTTTCGGTCCGAATAGAATGGTTTGTGCAAAAGTGCGTGCCTCACCGGCAACATCGAGATCGATTTTACTGTCGAAGGTACCATCGATGCTATTGTAGATACGAATCGAGTCGGTATCGGCTGTACTAGCGCGGAAGCTGGTAATAAAGATTTTGTCGCCCTCAGGAGAAAATACTAAACCCTGTGGGCGATTTAGATGATCAGAATCACCCGATGTATTTACGTCATTAATAAACACATCTTTAAAGGTTCCATCGGAGTTAAAACGTAGAACTTGTCCGCCTAGCCCTAGCGCGGGAGGAAGTGGTAAGCTGGGTGCGCTAGACACATAGAGAAGGTTATCCGGTCCAATTACTACACTACGTGGATGGAATGAAGAAAGATAAGGAACAGGCGGTGTGATAGCTTTTACAAATTCACCTGTACTGGTATATTCCATTATCCTACCAGGGGTTAGAGGACTCTTTGGATTGGTTTCTGTTGATAAATCGGCCACGAAAAGGTGTCCGTCTGATAAGACTAGACTAAGAGGTATTGCTGGCGCATTTCGATCCCCATTGGAAACGAGGAAGTCCAGCAATTTTCGAGTCTGGCCGCTGAACAGCAAAATATCGCCATGAGCAGCTGTATTCACGTTCTGATCGACGACAATCAAGTTACCGTCAGGGTTGAAAACTAGGCTACGAGGCCCGTGTAGACCAGCTAACGATTTTTTTACAAAAAAACCTAAAAAAGCCCCCGATTCCGCATCGAATTGCTTCACGGAATTATCTCCACCATCACTAATATAGAGAGAATCAGCGTGTGCTGGCGTCATAAGGCTAAGCCACATAATAAAAGCTGTTAGCGTAGAAAGAGTAATTCTCTCTACTAAGCTTCGAAATCTCTTATTGTTTTTTATCCTAAACATATTAATCTCCTATGGATCGCTTTTATTAATTTCATTTTTTATATCAATAGAAATTAGTGCGATCGAATACCGGTGGAAAAAATGAAGGTTTTCCAGAAACCGGTTCGTATCAAAGACTATTCATAGCTAAATGTTAATAGGTGTATATGCTTAACTTGATGAAATATATTGAGTTTTAACTGAATTTTGATGAAATTTGAAAGAAGATATGAGATTTAATTGCGTCTTTTCGAACAGAAATCCACACTCTCTGCGGAGCATGTTATCCAAATATTAGTAGTGTCGTAGGCCGGAATAAGCCGACTCGAGCGGCAGCGAGAGTCGGTGTTTCCGGCAAACACCTCCCAAACTCGCCGGAAACGCCACCTCGCGCTACGCGCTTGGATGGCCTTATTCCGGCCTACTCCATAATATTTCGAGGGCTGTGAATGAGTGATTATCGACGCTTGTATATTCCCGGCGGAACGTATTTCTTTACTTTGGTCACTTATCATCGTCAAATAATTCTTGCTGACGATGAAAAGGTGGAGGAGCTCCGCCAATCTTTTCGGGAGGTCAAAGCGAAACGCCCTTTCGAGCTGCTGGCGGCGGTGATTTTGCCGAATCATTTGCATTGCCTGTGGCGCTTACCGGAAGCTTGGTAGGGGTACGAGACTGTGAAAGTATTCAGTCAATTCATCCAGTATAATACAGCGAATTATCATATTGATTAAAAAAGACAAATGGCTAACCGGAACTATAAAGTGGGTCAAGATCGCCACCAATCATCACTCTTGCCGCCCCGTGTGGATGACTATATCTCAGAGAATAATCCGGTACGGGCCATGGATGCTTATGTGGTCAGCCTCGATTTAGTCAGTCTGGAAATCCAAAATAGCCGTTCAGGTCTGACAGCCGGGCAGCCTGCGTATCATCCAAGTCTGCTGATCAAGCTCTACCTTTATGGCTATATGAACGGGATTCGTAGTAGCCGCAAGCTGGAGCGCGAAGCAGCCCGTAATCTTGAGGTGATCTGGTTGGCCGATAGCCTACGTCCCCGTTACAAAACCATCGCCAACTTTCGTAAAGACAACAGCGCCGCCTTAAAAGCGATTAACAAAGACTTCATTCTACTCTGTCAACAGCTCAATTTGTTTGCGGGGAACGAAGTTTCGATTGACGGCAGTTTCTTTAAGGCCGACGCCAATAAAGACAGTATCCATACCGTCAAAAAGCTGGAACAACAACTCGCGGAACTGGACAAGAAAATCGAGACATACCAGCAACAACTGGCCGAACAAGATAGTACGGACGATAAAGCGGGTCTTGGCAGCTTGGTTGATGATCAGGACTTGACGAACAAAATTGCCCGTTTAAAACAGCGGCAAGCGGAAAAAAAGCACTTGCAAACTCAGCTCAACGCCTCGCCGGACAGCCAAATTTCGACAGTCGATCGGGACGCCCGCTTGTTGAGCAAACGCGGCCAAACCACGGCCGGTTACAACGTCCAGATTGCCGTCGATAGCCAACATAAACTCTTGGTGGCCGTGGAAGTGACTCAGGAGGGTAACGATACTCAACAGCTCATGCCGATGCTGGAAAAGGCACAAGGGATCTTGCAGTCGGAACAGCTAACCGGGCTAGCCGATTCGGGATATTACAGCGGCGAATAGCTTAAACAGGCTCACGAAAAAGGCATTGAACTCTATGTGCCCATTCCCAACAAAAAAGGCACTGCCGAGAAAGAAGGCCGCTTCACCCGGGACCGGTTTATCTACGATGGCGAAAAAGAGTGCTATCACTGCCCGCAAGGCGAACAGCTCGCCCGCTACGGCAAACTTCGAGCACAAGGTCATCGGAACGTCTGGGTTTACAAAAGTAAAAAGTCAGCCTGTAAAAACTGTCCGTTACGCCCGCAGTGTTTAACGGAGAAGGCAAGCTACAAAAAACTCGAGCGCTGGGAACATGAAGCGCTTGTTGATCAACACCGAAAACACATGAAAGACGCCCGACCGATGATGATCAAACGCAGTAGCACTGTTGAACATCCCTTTGGCACCCTCAAGCATCGAGCGGGCATGCACCATTTTCTGATGCGTGGGCTTGAAAAATGCCGAGGTGAATTTAGCTTAATGGCCTTGTGTTACAACTTCACCCGCGTACTGAATATTCTCGGCGTGGCGGCCTTTAGGGATTACTGCGCCCGGGGGCGGTTAGACCATGGCGGAAAGCACCCGATTTACGCCTAAAAAATCGGCAAAATAAGGCTTAATGGGCGAATTTCGCACTGACAAGATAAGAATTTTGTACAGGATGAAAATCCGCCAACAAAAAAGTGACATTCGCAAAATGAGGCTATGCCTGATTCTGGATTCTTTCACAGTCTCGTACGCACCGCGTACCTTTTTGGGTTTAATTCATCGGAAGAATTTGAAGATGGTACGCGGTACGTACCCTACAACTGTTTATGCCCGACATTTCCAATCCTTAACCGCCCCGTTCCATCTTCAGGCGCTAAAATGCCGGGCAACGAAGAGCTGTTACCCGGCCTCCGAAGCTCTAGCTTTCCTCGATCTCCATTTCGAATAGAAGTACGCCCCTCCCGAGATAACGCCAGTGGCAGTTGCGGCTGCGCCGATAATTGGCGCAGCGGTAACGATCAAGGGAGCACTCGTTATTCCAAGGGCGACACCTATCGCGCTTAACCCGGTTGGCGCCGCCAATGTCGCCCCCGCTGCTACAATGCCGGAAGTAATGCCTAATCCCATCGATACGGTCTCTATTCTATCGGCAACTCTCTTATGATTAATTTGAGTTTTCACTTTCAGTTTCTCCAAACTCCAGGTTGTTCAAAAGCCAGCAATTTATTATTTAGACTAGAATATTTTATATTTTTTCACAATGGACAGCGCAGATAAAAAACGTTTAAATTGGGTTTGGTGAGTCGGGGGCAACGGCTTTTTTTACCTGATCTATGAAGCTGCTACATGCATATTGGGTTTCAGTAGGATAAAGGACATCAAACCAATATCAGCCTTGATTTTTTGGGTTGAGCGAATGCGAAATCCATTTGCCATGAGCCGAATGCATATCCATTAAACCTTCATTTTCAAGTGCTTGTAGCTTGCCTAAAACTTCTGCCGACTTCTCGGAAAGGTCTCGCAAATGGGGTGTCAGGTTTTCCATAACCGCGCCCTCACTGACTAATTTTGCAAGCATTTGACCAATTTCATGAAATTCACAATGTGGTTTTTCCAAGGATTGGAAGATTTCGTGGTCATGATATATTTGTCCCGTTCCATAGTACCATCGACCAAGTCGGCATTCCTTGCATGACAAGGGCGGGGTTTTCATGTATTTTCGGTGAGGGGCATCTGTCGGAAGAGAAGCGTTTTTGACCAACTCGCTCACCAGCTCTTTTCGCCATTGCACATGATCAATAATCGCCATATGTATCAATCCAATCGGTATCCCTGACCAACGTATATCAGCTTTTATAAAAGAGATAAATTGATCCAAAGGCAGTGGTCTGCTGATCCAGAAACCTTGAATTTTTGTGCATCCTGCTTCAAGCAGGTGATGATATTGATCGTTAGTTTCCACACCCTCAGCAACTACGTTAATCCCTAACTCATGTGCCATGCGGATAGAAGATCCGACGATGGTAGAGTTCTTGCCCGAGTCGAGTATTCTGCCCACCATGCCCTGGTCCAGCTTGATGGTTGTAAAAGGCCATTTGCTTAATGTATCGATGGATGAATAGCCGGTGCCAAAGTCATCCATGGCTAATCCTAAACCTGCATCTCTTAATATATTGATGTTTTTTAATATTTCATCGTTTGCTTCTAAAGTTGCGGTTTCGGTCAACTCTACTTGCAATTTACTCGTTGGCAATTGGGATATTTTTAGCGTTTCCAAGATTAGCGTTATCAAAGCATCATCTTCAAAGTCTTTAGCGGATGTATTAAAAGATGTCACCAATTGCTCATCAATATCCAACAATACCAACAGGTCTTTGGCCAGTTTCGGAAACATATGGCGGGTGATGTCTTTGATCAACGATGACTTTTCTGCGACAGGGATAAACAACGCCGGGGGAATGATAGTACCATCGGGTTCGATCCATCTTATCAGTGCTTCTGCACCAATTACTTTTCCGGTTACCAATGAGACTTTGGGTTGATAGAAGAAAGTAAATTTATTACTCTTCATTGCCTCAATAATATCGGCCTCTGCCATCAAGCCTTTTGCAGATCCAATTTGCTCCGCCATTTTTTAATGCCTAATTTGTGTTTACTTATAGCAAATCAGCATACCATATTAATTATTGAAATTTTAAAGCGATCATGAAGTTCAATACAGTTCCGTTCGGTAACGAAAAGATCTTGTCTGACCTACGCGCAGCCGGTAAATATTTTATTAATTGCAGCTTGGTGGTTCCGATACCTGCTATTGTTTCCCATCCACCAGAAAATACATCAAAACCAAGTTTGTAAGCAGCAGTATGATCGACAAGCCTTTCCAGAATAATAATGGGTTGCGCTCTATTAAAGGCATGGCTTCTTCAGTGCTCAAAAACTTCGGATTTGGTGTGGACAAGTCGTAGAGAAACTCCGATAAATCGTCATAGCGAAACTGCGGGGTTATTGCGGTGGCTTTTTTTAATGTGCGGTCAATCCAGATTGGCACCATCGTGTTGTAATGGAAACTGCGCACATAATGGAGCTTTGCCAAATTCATTTGATCCGGTTTTTCAGGCATATTCTGGCCGAAAGGCAAAGCGTTGTTGAGCATTTCATAAGTAATGACACCCAGAGAAAACAGGTCGGATTTTACCGTGCCGTGTTGACCTAGGTGATATTCCGGCGCCGTGTAATTTAAAGTGCCGAGTATATTGTCAGCTCCGCTGTATTCCAGCGGAGTAATTTCAACAATGCCGGCGATTTTGACCGAGCCGAAGTCAATGATTTTAATGACGCCGTTTTTATCGAACATGATGTTTTCAGGTTTTAAATCCTGATGCAGCATTTCCATGCGATGAAAAGCCCGCAGTCCTCTGGCAATCTGTTCAACTATTTTTCTGGCTTCTTTAATTTCAGGTTGGGGATTATCAGTCATCCATTGCCTGAGCGTCGGCCCTTCAAGAAACTCTGTGACGTAATAAATACAGCTTTTTTCCCGGTTAGGGCTGAGAACTTTCAGGACATTTTCGTGGCGAATGCGTTTACCTGCCCATTCCTCATGCAGAAAATGTTCTCTGTAATGGGTGTCGTCGTCATAAAGGATAGACGGAGTCTTCAAAATAACCTGGGTGCCAGTTTTTGTATCGAACGCCCGGTAGATTTGGGTGCGTTTACTGGCATGCAATTCCGCCTCGATCCGGTAGCCGTCAATCACCATGCCGGGTGCCAACGGAGGAGGAAAGGGCAGGTTAGTATGACGGCTGATAATTTCGTCTTCGTCGGCATCGGGTAATTCATCAACTCTGAGCAGTTGGCAAGTCAGATTATCATCGCTGTGATTGTCTGCGGCCTGCTGTATGACTTTTTCGGTAATCGAGGTTAAATCTGTACCTGCTTGAACAAGGTTTTTCAGGGTTTTTTCATCGATAAAATCGTGTACCCCGTCAGTCGTCATTAAAAACAGGTCGCCTGTTTCTAAAGAAAGTGTTCGGTAATCGACTTCCAGATGCGGTTCTATGCCCATCGCTCGATTAAGATAATTCTTTTCTTTAACCCAGATACGGTGGTCTCGGGTTATCTGCTCAAAATTACCTTGCCGTAAACGATAAATGCGTGAGTCGCCGACATGGAAAATATGAGCTGTGGTCGATTTTAGAACGATGATGCTAAGCGTGCTGACCATGCCTTTGGCCGATTCGTAGTGATTTTGTCCCTGACTGTGTAGCCAGGAATTGGTCGCAGAAAGAATTTTCTGCCCGGCATGCTTGACCGACCATGAGTCTGGGGTGCTGTAATAATCGCTTAAAAAGCTGATCACACAGCAGTGGCTGGCTTGTTTGCCGGCATCACTGCCGCTCATGCCGTCAGCAATCGCAACGGCTATGCCTTTGTGAGTCAGTGGCGGGTCTGCCGGTATTAACGAACCGAAAAAATCTTCATTATCCAGCCTTGACCCCTTATCGCTGGCACCGCCGTTTCTGGATTTGAGGCTTGTCTTATGACTGGTTTTTTTTCAGGTGCCAGGTTCAAGGTTCAAGGGGTAAGGTGTAAGGTGCAGGAGGCTCAAGGCTGTAAGCGGGGTGGGGGAATAAATTCGCACCCACATTTTTACCTTGGACCTTGAACCTTTCACCTGCTTTAATTCAACTCAATCATTTCCACGGTCCCATCTTCCTGAACTTCGGCCATGTGTCCTTTAGGCTCATCGATAAACTGCACGGCAAGCAGCACCGATAACGCCACCGCCGCGATGATTACAAAAAATGCCGACGGTGTAACAAACGATAATACAGTCAAAAACAATACGCCGCCGACATTGCCGTAGGCCCCGACCATGCCGGCAATCTGCCCGGTCATGCGCCGCTTGATCAACGGAACGATGGCATACACAGCGCCGCAGCCGCCCGATACAAAGCAAGAGCAAGCCATCGTGATCAATACCGCCAACGCAATGGGCCATTCCGAATTAATCATCGACATGAAGAAATATCCCAATGACAAGCCCAATACAAAAATACTTAAAGACAATTTACGCCCGAATTTATCGCTAATCCAGCCGCCGATTGGCCTCGCGACCAAGTTAATAAAAGCAAAGCTACCGCCGAGTAAACCGGCTTCGACCATAGTCACGCCATGCGATTCATGGAAAGTATCAAAGAAAAACAGCGGCAACATGGAAACCACGGCTAATTCCGAACCGAAGGTAATGAAATAGGCCAGATCCAGAATCGCAACCTGTTTGAATTTATATTTATGAATTTCATCTATCGGGTGTTGTAGATGCTCTTCATTGACGTGGATGATTTTATAGACGTTATAGATAAATAAAGCCCAAATGCCGGTATAGATACAAATAGCGGCGAAGTTCGACAACAGATTCGCACCGGTCGGCGATAATTTCCAGGTTAACAGGCTCAAGGTCGCGTACAACGGAACGCTCATCAGGATATAGAAAAACAAGTCCCATATACTGGTGACTTCCATCGCTCCGGCTTTTTTAGGCTTAAAGTAAGTCGAGCCTTTAGGCGTATCGGAAACGCTGAAAAAATAGATAATCGAATAAATCAATGCAATAGCGCCCGTCGTTGCAATCGCATAACGCCAGCCTTCATCGCCGCCAAAGATCAACGCGAGAGCAGGCAAAGCTCCGGCCGCCGCAGCTGAACCGAAGTTTCCCCAGCCGCCGTAAATACCTTCGGCAATGCCTACTTGCTTGGCCGGAAACCATTCGCCGACCATCCGTATACCGATAACAAAACCGGCACCGATAAAGCCTAGTAAGAAACGGGCCAGGGCCAGCTGTTCAAAAGTGGTCGCAAAAGCGAACATAAAACAAGGAACGCTGCCTGCCGCCAACAGCGTTGAATACGTGCGTTTAGGGCCGAATTTATCGACCAGGATACCGATCACAATACGCGCCGGAATGGTCAGTGCGACGTTTAAGATCAGGATGGTTTTTATCTCCGAGTTGTCCATGCCCAATGTTTTAGCAATCACCATCATTAATGGTGCATGGTTAAACCAGACCACAAAGCTGATGAAAAAAGCCATCCAGGTCATGTGAAGAATTTTGGTTTTTCCCGAGAAGGAGAGCAGATTAAGGCGTTGAGATGACATGATTAATTCCTGGTTACCAAGGTTAGTAGGCTAGGAACAGCATGTTGTGTGCCATACTTGGGATGGCGGCTGTAATACTGGGCTATTGTGGTGCGTAGCGGTTCAGAGTTGGAATAGGAATGTAAAGTTCAGTTGATATGCGCACCATAATAATGCTTGATGCGTTGTTGTGGTGCAGCGCTAAGGCTAGATTGTTAAATCAGAATATGAGCTATTGAGTTTTTACACATATATGGGAGCTTGGGGAATAGCTCGATTTTTTAAGCATTAGTTCAGGCTTGATTTGGTAAACAAAGTTGGATTGAACTACGGCTAACGACCCAAACCAGACTGTCGAAAGCTAACGATATAAGTATTCGCACATATCCCAAAACGCTAAATTAACGCTTAAGCTACCTACCTCCTTCATCCATTGATGATACTTTAGCCATAGGGGGAGCAAAGCAATCTCATGCCCCCCTCTTTTTTGAATAATTCAATTGGTTCATCTGCTGTCAAACAGTGTGGAACGTTTGCCAATTTCACTAATAAGAAAGCATCTAAATTGACCGGAAATAACTGCATATTGTTGTTTTTTATAATACACACTGGCTTTCTTGATTTGAAAAATAGGCGCTTCCAATGGAAAAAGTTGGAATCTGTTTTTACACCCCCAGACTATTCTATTAAGAATAATGTATGTCGCATGTGGTGAGTGCACCGTGTACTTTGTTTGCAAAGTATAAACCGTATAATAAGTAGATATTCGATCTAGGTTTAGGCGGGTAAATGAAGCAGTGACCTTGCAAATAGACAGGTTAGTTAGCTTGGGCATGGTAAAGGTGAAAGATATTTCCGGCAATGTTTAGCTAATGCGTGTTCAATAGAGCCTGTATCAAGCTATATACCGGATTTTTTTACGGCTTTAGTGCTGAATTTGAGTAAATACTAAGTGGATTACATGAAGTTAGTTGGCTATTACTGCTCAATAAATCAATAGCTTGCGCTGTGCTAACGACGCAAACGAACGTCTTGTTGGGCACTTACCGATAGGGCAACATAAAGTAACAACACCCCCGTTATGAAAATAACGGGGGTGTTATTTTAGTTACCTTCGGTACCAGTGACGTTACTGGTTTTTCTCTTTTCTATATTTTTGAAGGTTTCAGTTTGCAACTGCTCTACCGCGCCACTTTGCAAATGCTTAGTTTCGTCCTTTTTCAGCAGCACAACTAAAACAATAATAGCAACAATAGCAGCACCAGCGATCCACCATGTGTAGTCTTTTTCTGTTTCTTCAGCCATTTTAAAATCCTCAGTAGTTTGTTTAGTTATATCTCGTTTCCTCAAAGGGGGCTTGACTGGACGAAATGATATACAGGTCTGCAATTGAATGAAAATGTTCATACATTATCAGGTCAAAAATTGCTAATCTGTCACTTCGTCCATAGTTCAACAATACGTATTTAGAACTGAATACACAATATGTAACGATACCTATATTTACGAATTCAAAAATAGGTGGTTTTTATATACATCTAAACAATTCGTAAAGTTTACCGACCTTTCACGAACTGTCCGCTTTGGGACTTGATAAGCCGCAATCGTAGGGCGTCAATAGCGTAGCGTATCGCGCCGTATGATTGGTTTTCAGGTGAGGGCGCATTTGCATGCGCCCATTGTCTTGCTCTTTTTTACTCTTGGTGCAAGTCTTCTGTTTTAGAAGTTTATATTCCCTTGTACCCAGATTTTTTGAGTATCCGTATTAACAAAAGTATCGGCCGCATTATAGTTATCGGCCGTGTAATAAGCGTATTTTGCTAACACAGAATAATGCTTGCCGAATTTCTTAAGCGCTGAAAGATTCCATTCATCGCCGTACTTAATGTTTCCGGTATCGTCGGTGAAATTATGATAAGTGCCGGTTAATATCACTTCGCCACGGTCAAAGGTCGAAATCACGGTGGCGAATACATCACGGATACCGTTTCTGGGCGTTACCAGGAATAGGTCCGCCCAGCCCTGGAAGGCATGATTAGTGCCCAGCGGCGTATCGAAGGTTTTATTGGCGCCCATACCGTCAAGTTGCTCTATCGCGCCCTGGAAGGTCAGGTTATAGGCCGTCAATCCACCCATCAGGTTAAGACGGTCAACTGCGTATTTGGTCGGGCCGTGTCCGTAATCTTCCTGATGGCCCCATTCGGCGGTATAAACCACGCCGTAGTTATCGCTTAACTTGTAAGTGTCTCCGGGCTTTTGAAAATTGGTCATGCGCAAACCGTAGGTTTGGCTCGATTTTTCGTAATTTTCCCGTTCGGTATAGTCCAGCCAGTAGCCGTAGCCGATCAGGTTACCGTAATCGCCGACTTTGTAATTGACGTTCAGTATCGGGGCGTTGATGTGCTCACTGGTGGAGGTAAATGTTTGCACGTTACCGATGTAGCCTGCATTAACGGTCAGCCCGAAAAGCTGTTGATTGTTATGGGTGATCAGCACCGAATCAAATGTTGTTTCCATTTGCCGCCAACCGACGTTGCCGATAAAACGGTCGTCGTCTAATTTAATGCGTTGCCGTCCGCCCTTAATGACAGTGTCGGGTATGCCGGAATAGCTGAGCCATAACTGGTTGAGTTCGCTTTTTTCCGGATCGGCAACGGTTGAGTAACCGGCATTGCCGTTGCGCGTGCTGTTGTAATCATCCTGCATCGCAAGATTACCTTCGTATTCGGCATAACCTTGAATGCCGTGAAAAGTCGGCGACAGCAAACCTATCCGTAAGCGGGCGGTATTGGCATTGGCCGTATGCGGATATTGACCTCTGAATAGGGCGCCTTTATCCTGGTCCACGTTTTCATAACGATAATTAAGGTCGAATTTGACCGCGCCGTTTTTGCCGTAATGGTAGAAATTAAGTGCATCTTCAACATCTTGGGTAATACCGGCCAAGGCTGAGCCGCTCACTACCGACAGGGCCAATAGTGATGCAGATAAAGGGATTTTTCTTTGTTGCTGCGGCATAAAGCCTCCTCATGTATTATTTTAAAGTTGTTGCTAGTGCGTATGGTCGCATTCGGTAAGAAAACTCAAGATACTTTCCCGGTATCTGTAGTAATCGGGGTGCTCCAGCAGGGCTTTACGGCTGCGGGGTCTGGGCAAATCAATATCTTCGATTTTGCCGATTTTGGCGTGCGGGCCGTTGGTCATCATCACCACTCGATCCGCCAGCAGGATGGCCTCATCAACATCATGGGTGACCACAATGGCCGTCACATGGGTTCTTTCCCAGACTTCCATCAACACTTCCTGCAATTCCCATCGGGTCAAGGAATCCAGCATGCCGAAAGGTTCATCCAGTAACAACAGTTTAGGCGATAAAGCAAAAGCGCGGGCGATACCGACCCGTTGGCGCATGCCGTTGGACATGTCGTCGGCTTTTTTGCGGAGCGAATCGCCCAAACCGACGCGGGTTAAATAGTATTCGACGATATCATCGCGTTCCGATTTACTGGCGTGCGGATAGACTTTATCAACGCCCAACATCACGTTTTCAAACGCGGTCAGCCAGGGAAACAGGCTGGGGGCTTGAAACACCACGCCGCGATCTGGCCCGGCGCTGGCAATTTCTTTGTTATCCAAAATAATAACGCCTTCGGATACGCTGTTTAGACCGGCGGTCATCGATAACACGGTTGATTTACCGCAGCCCGAATGGCCGATGATTGATATGAATTCGCCTTTTTTCATTTTCAGGTCGAAGCCGTCGACGACTTTAACTGAGCTGTTGCCGTCGGGTGTCGGGTAGACTTTGGACAGCTGTGAAAATTCCAGATAGCGAGGGCGCTCCACTTCATCAGGTACGGGTGTTAAGGCTGGTAAATCACGATTCCAATCGGCGCTGGTGTTGGGTTTTACATTGGGCAGGACGATTTTGTCAGCACTTGCCCCCAGGTTTTTTTCGATGCCGATATCCATTAAATAGCGGGTGATTTCGGCACGTAGCCTTTTAAACTCGGCATTATGGTTTAACGCGGTCCGGTCTCTGGGACGCTCGATATTGACATGAAAATCCGGGCCGAAAGTCGCGTCCGGGCCGGGATTCAGCGGGATTACCCGGTCTGCCATGTAAATGGCTTCATCAACATCGTTGGTAATTAGGATCACGGTTTTCTTTTCCTGCGCCCAGATTTGCAGAATCTCATCCTGCAAGTTGCCGCGCGTCAATGCATCCAGCGCGCTGAGCGGTTCGTCGAGCAGCAAAATATCGGGATTGGCCGCCAAGGCTCTGGCGACATTGACCCGTTGCCGCATGCCGCCGGAAAGCTCTGCGGGTTTTTTATCCATCGCCGCGCCGAGGTTAACCATTTTGACGTATTTTTCGGTGTGCGCTTTGCGTTGATCGGCAGGCCAGTCTCTGAATATTTGATCGACCGCCAGCGCCACGTTTTCAAATACGGTCAGCCACGGCATCAGCGAATAGTTTTGAAACACCACACCGCGATCCGGTCCGGGCGCGGTAATCGGTTGGCCTTGTTTTAGCACCTCGCCGCTATCGGCTTGAATCAGTCCGGCAATCGCTGAAATCAGCGTGGTTTTGCCGCTGCCGGAAAAACCGACAATGGCAATGAACCCGCCTTCTTTAATACTTAGGTTGATGTTGTTAAGGATGGATGTTGCGCCATAGTTTTTGCACACGGCCTTTAATTCCAATAAAGGCAGTTGGGCGTCATTCGATGGCGCAGGCGGATGGTTAGGGATGCGCTTTTTCACAACGTTAAGATTCACGACGGACATCTTCGGCTCCTGATTAAAGTGCTCTACCGAAAGAGAATAGGTTTTGTAAGGACTGCATAATGCGGTCCAACGCAAAGCCGATCAGTCCGATGGTAAACACCGCGACCATGATTCGGCCCAAAGAGTTGGAACTGCCGTTCTGGAATTCATCCCAGACGAATTTCCCCAACCCTGGATTCTGCGCCAACATTTCCGCAGCGATTAACACCATCCAGCCTACGCCCAAAGATAGACGCATACCGGTGAAAATGTAAGGCAAGGCTGACGGCAAAATGATTTTTTTGATTTGAGTGCTCCAGTCAAGACGTAATACTTTGCCGACATTGATCAGGTCTTTATCTATCGATGACACGCCAACAGCGGTATTGATAAGGGTTGGCCACAGCGAACAGAGCGTGACGGTAATCGCGGACGTCAGAAAAGATTTTTCAAACCAGGAATCACTGCCACCCACATAGACGGCGCTGACCACCAACGTGACGATGGGCAGCCAGGCTAATGGCGATACGGGCTTAAAAATCTGCACCAACGGGTTGATCGCGGCGTTAAAGAGAGGACTCATGCCGCAGAATAACCCAAGCGGCACTGCGACCAGGGTGGCAATTACAAAACCGGCAAATACTGTGTAAAGGCTGGTGAAAATTTTGTCCAGATAAGTGGCTTGGCCGTTATAAGGGCGGACTTTGATTTCAGCGGTCGGGTCTTCCGCTTGTTTTTGCTCGTTGCGGGCTTGCTGGCGTTTGTAATACTCGGCTTCTTTGGTTCGTTCGGCGAAATGGTCGTCCAGTAAGCCGGCGGCTTCATGCCATACTGCGATTGGGCCGGGAATTGCGCCGAGGCTGGTATTGACCTTGGATGCGGAAAAGCTCCAGAGCCCCAGAA